>CALGNW010000329.1 GCA_937958345.1 uncultured Neomegalonema sp.
CGAGAATGTCCGCCATCTGCCGACGCCGTTCGGCGGGGTCAAGGCCAGTGGCATTGGCCGTGATGGCGGCGATTGGTCGTTTGATTTTTATATGGAGCAAAAGCATGTCGGCTTTGCCCTCGGGCAGCACAAAATTACGAAATTAGGCGCGCTCAAGCAGCGAAGCGGTAGTGCAGAAAAAGGAGCTCTGTGATGCCCGTTCCGGCCCCCAATCTTTATCCCGATTTCAACACGATCCGCCTGAGTCATGTTTGCCTGAATGTCAAAGACCTTGCGGCCTCGAAGAAATTCTATACCGAAATTCTGGGGTTTCAGATTTCTGATGAAACTGACAGCAACATCTATCTGCGCGCGATGGAAGAGCGCGGGCATCATTGTGTTATCCTGCAAAAATCCGACCTGCCCGGCACGGTCGAGGTGATGGGGTTCAAGACCTTTGACGAGGCCGATCTGGACAAGGCGGAGGCTTATTTCCGCGCCAAGGGCCGCCCGACCGAATGGGTCCGGCGTGCCTATCAGGGCCGGACGCTGCTGACCTCGGACAATATCGGTATCCCGCTGGAGTTCTACCACGAGATGGACCGACTGGAGCCGATCCACCAGAAATACGCACTGTATCGCGGGGTCAAGCCGCTGCGTATCGACCACTTTAACTGCTTTTCATCCGATGTAGATGCGTCGGTTGCGTTCTACAGTGACTTTGGTTTTCGCGTGACGGAATATACCGAGGACAACGACAGCAAAAAGCTGTGGGCCGCATGGCTGCACCGCAAGGGCGGTGTACATGACATGGCCTTTACCAACGGGACGGGCCCGCGCATGCACCATGTCGCGTTCTGGGTTCCGACGCCGTTGAATATCATCGATTTGCTCGATCTGATGGCGACGACGGGGTATGTCGGTAACATCGAGCGCGGACCCGGCCGCCACGGGATTTCAAATGCTTTCTTCCTGTATATTCTTGATCCCGATGGCCACCGGATCGAAATTTACTGTTCGGATTATCAAACCGTCGATCCCGACCTTGAACCGATCAAGTGGGATCTGAAAGATCCCCAGCGTCAGACCCTGTGGGGGGCGGCGGCGCCGAAAAGCTGGTTTGAACACGGAACGACATTCGTCGGTGTGGACACCAAAGACCCGGAAATCACAGCAAGCCCGATTATCGCACCATGACCTATGACGGAAAAGATATGGACTGGGACGAGTTTGCCCATTGGGGCAAGCATATCTCGGATTGGGCTGCGGATTATCACAAGACGCTGCGCGCGCGACCCGTGCGGGCGCAGACCAGACCCGGCGAGATTGCCGCGCAACTGCCGCCCGCCGCGCCCGAAACCGGCGAGGGGATGGAGGCAATCCTTAGCGATTTTGAGCGCATTGCGATGCCGGGAATGACCCATTGGCAACATCCGCGCTTCTTCGCTTATTTTCCGGCCAACGCCGCGCCGCCCTCGATCCTTGCCGAGATGCTGGTGTCGAGTATTGCGGCGCAGTGCATGCTCTGGCAAACATCGCCCGCCGCGACCGAGATCGAGGAGGTCATGGTCGATTGGCTGCGCGCGGCGTTGGGTCTGCCGCCCGAATATACGGGTGTGATTCAGGATAGTGCATCGTCCGCGACCCTGTCGGCGGTCCTGACGATGAGAGAGCGCGCCACCGCATTTACCGGAAATCGCGCAGGCCTGTCGGGCAAGCCTCCGTTGCGGATATATTGTTCCGATCAGGTGCATTCGTCGATTGACCGGGCCTGCTGGATCGCGGGGGTGGGGCAGGACAATCTGGTCAAGCTGCCGAGCGGGGGACCGCAGCATGCGATGGACGTCGGGGCGTTGCGCAAGGCCATCGCCGCCGACCGTGCGGCGGGGCATATTCCGGCGGGCATTGTCGCGATAACGGGCGGTACGGGGGTCGGCGCGTCCGATGATCTGGGCGCGGTTCTGAAGGTCGCACAGGGCGAAAATCTGTACACGCATCTGGATGCGGCTTGGGCCGGGGCCGCGATGATTTGTCCCGAGTATCGCGCGGCATTCTGGCCGGGGGTGGCGGGCTTTGACAGCATCGTCTTTAACCCGCACAAATGGCTGGGCGCGCAATTTGACTGCTCGGTCCAGTTTCTGGCCGATCCGCAGGCGCAGCTTAATACGCTGAAGATCGAGCCGGAGTACCTGAAGACGTCGGGCGAGCGTGTCACGAATTTTTCGGAATGGACGATCCCGCTGGGCCGCAGATTCCGTGCGCTGAAAATCTGGTTCCTGCTGCGCTCTTACGGATTGGAGGGGCTGCGCATGCGGATCCGCAACCACGTCAACTGGGCGCATGAACTGTGCGAAGTTCTGCGCAAAGCTGACGGCTTTGAGATCGTCACCGAGCCGATGCTCAGCCTCTTCTCATTCCGCTGTCCCGGCGACGACGCGGCGCAGCAACGGCTTGTCGATGCAATCAACGATGACGGGCGCATCTATCTGACCCAGGGCGCGTTCGAAGGGCGGCGGATCATCCGCTTTCAGGTGGGGCAGTTCGAAACGACGCGGGACGATGTGATGATGGCGGGCGGTGTCATTCAGGAAGTTTGGAGCACGCTATGAAATACGCGAGCTATTCATCGGATGGCCGGATGTTCTACGGGGCCGTTACCGATGGCGGTATGATCGCCCTCAACGATGCCTTTCCGCAGTGGAACGGCCTGCTCGACGCGGTGCGGGGCGGAGGGTTGGCGCAACTGGCCGAGGCGTCGGCGGGGCGCGCGGTCACGCATACCGAGTTCCGCTATGAGATGGTGCTGCCCGGCAATCCGCGTATTCTGTGCGTGGGTGTGAATTTCCCGGATCGCAATGCGGAATACAAGGACGGCTCGGCCCTGCCGAAGTACATGTCGCTGTTCCCGCGCTTTGCCAGCGGATTTACCGGACACGAGCGCAATCTGGTGCGCCCGCCGGAAAACGAAACGCTGGACTACGAGGGCGAGGTTGCGATCGTCATCGGCAAGGGGGGACGCCGGATCGCGCAGGCCGATGCCTATGACCACATCGCCGCACTGACGCTGTGTAACGAAGGGACGATCCGCGATTGGGTGCGCCATGCGAAATTCAATGTCACCCAAGGCAAGAACTGGGACCGGTCGGGTGCGATGGGCCCGTGGCTGGTTCCGTTTACCGATCCGGCGCAACTGGACGATGCCCGCATCATCACCCGTGTTAACGGCGAGGTCCGGCAGGACGATACCCTCAGCCGCATGATGTTTCCGATCCGGCGGGAGATCGAATACATCTCGACCTTTATGGCCTTGCAGCCGGGCGATATCATCGTTACCGGAACCCCGACAGGCGCGGGCGCGCGGTTCGACCCGCCGCGCTATCTGAAACCCGGCGACGTTGTCGAGGTTGAAGTCGAGGGCATCGGAATATTGCGCAACGGCGTCGAGGATGAGGCGATATGACCCCCGAAGAACCCGCCGCCGCCGCCGACGAGTGATTACAGGCCGAAGAGAGCGGGACTCAGATTGGTCTGCTGACCCGCCGTCACCCCGATATGGGGATGGACGACGCCTATGCGATCCAGAACGCCATTCACCGCGCCAAGACCCGGCAGGGACGCGAGGTCATCGGCTGGAAAATCGGCCTGACGTCAAAGGCGATGCAATACGCGCTGGATATCGACATTCCCGACAGCGGAATCCTGTTCGATAATATGCTGTTCGACACGGGTTCTACGATCCCCGCCGGACGCTTTATCCAACCCCGCATCGAAGCGGAAATCGCCTTTGTGATGAAGGTTCCGCTGGGCGGTGAGGGGATTACCCGCGACGATGTGCTGGCGGCAACCGACTATGTCGCACCCGCCATCGAAATTCTCGACACGCGGATCAATCGCGTTGATCCCGAGACCGGAGCGACCCGGAAAATCTTTGATACGATAAGCGACAACGCCGCCAATGCCGGAATTGTGCTGGGCGCAGAGCGCCATGCCGTCGATGCGTTTGACCTGCGCTGGGTCGGTTCGCTGACGTTTCGGGATGATGAGATCGAGGAAACGGGCCTCGGTGCAGGCGTTTTGAACGACCCTGTAGAAAGCGTGGTCTGGTTGGCCCGGCGGATGGCGCAATACGGCCAGAGGATCGAGGCGGGGCATATTATTCTGTCAGGCAGTTTTATCCGCGCCATCGAATGCCCGCCCGGGTGCCAAATCCGCAGCGATTTCGGCCCGTTCGGTTCGGTCGATATAGACTTCGCATAAACGCCCGCAAGGCCGCGAGACGCCTAGGCCGGTCAGAAGATTCGCCCGGATGTGAGCGCGGGTGGCTAAGGTATGGGGCCCACTCTCGCTATCTCATATTTTTGGCGGTCTTTCTTGCCGATTTCAAATCGGCCTACGGCATCGAACTTATCAGCCGTGTCGATCCCATTAAAAGTTTGCCGAGAGACAATTACATCTCTTCCGGTTCCGATTGTGAATACGTCTTCGTACATGACTTCGACTTCGAAAATCAGCGTGGTCGGAACGAGGCATTCTCCTATGGTTTGCAAGTGCCTCACGACTCCAAAATCAAAAGACATCGTTACATCAGTTCCTTGGCTGAGCTCCCTAAGCTCCCGTCTTTCTATTTCACAAGCGATTTTCTCCAGCTTGCCGTCTTTAGTTCTAAATCTGCACAACACCTGAACAGCCACGTTATAAGCGCTGGTTTCGCCATAGTGTACGATATGCAGAAAAAGGGCGTTGTGTTCGGGGCTAGGCCGTTGGAGGTCGGAGCCTCGCAATATGGCGCGTTCAGCAGCCTCGCCAACTTCGCGGGTAACGTCAGTGGTTCTTTCCGCCGCAATAGTGGCGAGGCGTGCTTGATCCAAGGTTTCGTTCGTGGCGCGCAGTGTGAGGAACAAGAGAAACACACCTACGGCGGTCAAACCAACCACGAACCACGCAGATTTCTTGCTGGATTCAGCCGCAGCGGCGCTGCGGTATTGAGCGGCGAGGTCACAGTAATTCGGATATTCCGCCTTCTGATCAGCCTTGTCTGCTGCGTAGCCGGTTGCCTGATCCTCGACCGTGGCGCGAGCATCTTCTGTAAAGGGCAAGAACCCCGTGGCTATGCTATCGGCACAGCGGGCCTCGTAATACTCTGCTTTGATATGCTTGCGTTTATCGGATGATACGCCCGCTAAGGCCCGATCCAGATCGCTGAGATTAACCAAGCCGTAATTGCTCGCGGGAATATAAGCGAGCATGGCACCAACCACGAACACCACGAGCGCCAGCGCCGCGATCAATCCCTTCGACACTGGCTCACCTCAGAGTCGTATTTCAGATACCCCTATTGCTTTCATACACTGAATGAAAAAGGTGATCGTGAACACCCCTCGGCTGATCTTGTTACCGATGTTCTTTTCGTTCTCAGAAACGCCTATTGCTTACAATTTCTTCGCAATCTGAGCATAGGTCACACCCTGCCGCTTAACTTTGCTTCTCGTAGCCTTGCGAATTTTGAGGTCTGTTAGGGCCAAGTGGGGTATCTCCTGCAATTATGCACGATACCCCACTTTGATACCCCACTTCGGGTGGGGTATCGTGAAATCCAGTGAAGTACCTTGAGAGACATCATCTCCAGAACTATCTGAAATATCAACGCTTTTGAGCGCTTCTGATAGCCTGTGATTTGTGTAAATGGTGCCCAGAAGAGGACTCGAACCTCCACGACCTTGCGGTCACTGCGACCTGAACGCAGCGCGTCTACCAATTCCGCCAT
>CALGNW010000330.1 GCA_937958345.1 uncultured Neomegalonema sp.
CCCTATTTCGACCGGATGGAGCACTGGCACGCGGGAGGGCATGGCGGCGATCCCGATTGGCGCGGAAAACAAGGGCCGCTGCACGTCAGCCGCGGGCCGCGCCAAAACCCGCTGTACCAAGCCTTTGTTGATGCAGGTGCGCAGGCAGGGTTCGAGTTAACCGATGATTATAACGGCGAAAAGCAAGAAGGCTTTGGACCGATGGAGCAGACCGTTTGGCGGGGGCGGCGCTGGTCCACCGCCAATGCCTACCTCCGCGATGCGCTGAAGCGGGACAACTGCACGCTCGTGCGCTGTTTTGCGCGCAAGGTGGTTTTCAACGGCAAGCGGGCCATCGGTGTCGAGATCGAGCAGCGCGGACATATCTCGACCGTCACGGCCAATAAAGAAGTGATCCTCGCCGCGTCGGCAATCAACTCGCCAAAACTGCTGATGCTATCGGGAATTGGACCGGCGAGGCACTTGCGGGAGCATGGAATTGATGTCCTGGCAGACCGGGCCGGAGTTGGCCAGAACCTGCAGGACCACCTCGAACTCTATATCCAGCAGGCATGCACACAGCCGATCACGCTGTTCAAACACTGGAACCTGATTTCAAAGGCATTCATCGGCGCACAATGGTTGTTTACAAAATCCGGAATTGGCGCGAGCAACCAGTTTGAGAGTGCCGCTTTTCTGAGATCAAAGGCGGGCGTGGAATATCCCGACATACAATATCACTTCCTGCCGATGGCGGTGCGATACGACGGTCAGGCCGCCGCCGAAGGGCATGGCTTTCAGGCTCATGTCGGGCCGATGCGCTCGCCCTCACGCGGGCGGATCGAATTGAAATCCGCCGACCCGGTTGCTGATCCGTCGATCCTGTTCAACTACATGAGCCACGAAAAAGACTGGGTAGATTTCCGCCATTGCATTCGTCTGACGCGCAGCATCTTTGCGCAGAAGGCCTTTGACCCCTATCGCGGCATTGCCATCCAACCGCGCACAGGCGTTCAGAGCGATGACGAACTCGACGCATTCATCCGCGATAATGTGGAAAGCGCATACCATCCGTGCGGCACTTGCAAAATGGGTACGCGAGACGATCCGTCCGCCGTGGTAGACCCCGAATGCCGTGTGATCGGTATTGACGGCCTGCGTGTCGCAGACAGTTCAATTTTTCCGCGAATAACGAATGGCAACCTTAACGGACCGTCAATCATGGTCGGTGAAAAGGCGTCAGATCACATCTTAGGTCGCGAACCACTGCCCCGATCGAACCGAGAGCCGTGGATAAACCCGAGATGGCAAACCTCGGATCGTTGACGAAAGCCAATTCTGAGCGTATCGAGACTGAAAGTATCAATTATGCTTGAAGGTGAGCTGAAAGGAAACGCTGCATCCGCAGCCTGCTTGCCAGTAGTATTCTGTCCGATACTTCACTTGTGTCATCTGCGTTCGAGGTCTAATGCCTCGGAAGTTGTCGGCGTTCTGCCGGTGAAATTCTTTTTAGCGAGACTGCCATGAGCCTTGGCTGGCAAGCTCTCATTCCTGCCCGTCGTTGGGGAAGCAGCGTCACAAAAGACACGTTGCGGGCCGACCTCATTGCGGGCTTTACGAACGCAACCATCGTTCTGCCCCAGGCCGTCGCCTTTGCGACCATCGCGGGACTGCCGCCTGAATACGGGCTGTATACGGCAATGATCACGCCGATTATCGCGGCGCTGTTCGGATCATCCATGGTGATGATCTCCGGCCCGACCACGGCGATTTCGGCTGTTGTATTCAGCACCGTATCCGGCCTGCATGTTCCCGGGTCCGAAGCCTTTATCCAAATGGTGCTGCTGCTGACCCTTCTTGTCGGGTTGATTCAGTTTGCGCTCGGTTTTGCCGGAATCGGGCGACTCGTCGCGTTTGTGTCACATTCGGTCATGCTCGGGTTTACCGCGGCGGCCGCCGTTCTGATTGCCGCAAGCCAGTTGGCCGATGCGCTGGGCGTCGTGACAGAGAGAGGCGGGTCGGTTTTCAGCCGGATTATCCGGACCATTGATGTCGCGGATACCGCAAACTGGCGCGCTGTCGTGATTGCGCTTACGGCGCTGGTCGTCGCGGCGGCGGTTAAGTATTTTTCCAAACGCGCGCCGAACTTTATTATTGGTCTCGCGGTCGCCAGCGTCCTTGCGTATTTTCTGGATGCAACGGCGCATGGTGTGAAGATGGTCGGTGCTTTGCCATCGGTCATACCCAGCTTTTCGGCACCTGAGATTGACCTCGATACATTGGCGATTTCCGTCGAGGGTGCATTCGCGATTGCCCTGATCGGACTGTTAGAAGCCATCTCGATTGGCCGCGCGTTTGCCTTCAAATCCGGTGGCCGTTTTGACGCGGATCAGGAGATCGTCGGTCAGGGCATGTCGAACATCGTCGGCAGCTTTTTCCAAGCTTATCCCGGATCGGGGTCGTTTACGCGAAGCGGGGTTAATTACGAGGCAGGCGCACAGACGCCGATGTCGGCCATCGCCGCGTCGCTGTTTCTGTTTTTGCTGTTGTTGCTGCTCGCACCACTAGCCGCGAGCATCCCGATTCCCGCGCTGGCAGGCATCATCCTGTTGGTCGCTTATAAGCTGATTTCATTTGAAGAAATCAGAACCATCGTCAAATCCAGCCGCGCGGAAATGGCAATTATTCTCGCAACGTTTCTTGCGGGTTTGATCGTAAAACTGGAATTCGCAATCTACGTCGGCGTCATTCTGTCGTTGCTGATATTTCTTTCAAAGTCGGCGCGTCCGACTCTGGCAATCAGCGCACCGGATAAGGACGGCGTTTTCCGCAACGCGCAGGTCTACGGCATTGATGAGTGCCCGCAGGCGGTGTTCACCCGTCTGGACGGCGCATTATATTTCGGGTCGGTCGAGGCAATCGAGCGGGCCTTCCGGCGGATCGAAAAACAGAATCCGACGCAAAAACATATGGTCCTTGTCCTCAAGGGCGTGGGTGACATTGATATGCCCGGCGGCATGTGTATCGTCGAAGAGGCGCGGCGGCGCAGGCGGCGCGGCGGCGGGCTTTACATTGTTGCCAGATACCCGCCGCTGTTAGTGCAGCTTAAAAAGCTTGGCGTCACTGATGGTATCGGCGGCGAGCAGATGATCTTTGCCAATAAGGGCGATGCCGTTGCGGGCGTGCTGGACCGACTGGATGGTCCGCCCTGTGCTGCCTGCACGAAACGCATATTTATGGAATGTGCACTGCGTCCCGGCGGCAGCGGCGAGATGAAGCCGCGCGCGCCCGCGAAGACCAAGCTGGACGACAATCTCGACGCATCAACGGCCTGACCGGCCCGGATTTGGCCGGCTCAGACGAACTGGAAGGGACGCGCAACGAGGGCGTTTGCCTGCACGTTCGAAACGCCGGTATTCCGCTTGATCACATCCGAAAGACGGGTTTCCTCCAGCTCCGCGATGCTTTGGCTGTCGAAGGTATTCGCGTACCAGTTCGGATCGGCGTCACGCAGTCTCGTGAACTGTTCGACAAGGATCGCCTTTTGCGTCGGACCGACCATTCCCTCGCCCTGTGGAGCCTCGGCCAACAAGCCGACCCACAGGTCGATTTGTTCGGGGCTATCGTAAACCTGAGCCAAGCGTTCCCCGACGCCGTCCCGGAAAACCGGATCATCAAAGCTGGTAATCGGCGGCATGCCAAAGGCTTTACGCGCCTCGTTCAGCGTGGGAATTCCGTGGTCGCGCCCGCGCGCAATGTTTAGCGCCGCGAGATCAAGGCGCGGTGCACCGGGAGCATCCATGACCAGATTACGCAGACTATTGACGATTTCCGTGTCCATCGCCTGCGCCGTATTCGAGGCCATGCCCCGCAAAATTGCGTCAACGCCAACCCGATCAAACGTGTCGGGCCTGAAGAAAGCGTCCGAAAGAGCCATCGCCTCGCCGTCTACCAGCGACCCGTCGGGATTTCGCAGCATCAGTTTGTCGGACACCATCGAATGTCCGAACCGGTATGCCGCCGTCGAAAAGGCGTTTGAGATTTGGCCGTCAAGACCGGCCTGCGGGCCATCGTAGGCCTTCATTGCGTTCTCGCCGAGCAGCATCGGCAAAAACTCGTTCGCCGTGATCGACTGGATCAAAGCCGCAACCTGTTTGCGCGCGGCATCGAAAACCTGCCCGTCGGACCAACCCGGATTTTCGGCTGACAGCGCGTCCGCGACACGATTGTGCTCGCGGGCGAACAATGTGTGCATTGCGGTCAGGCCGATATTTTCGTTTGCGCGAACATCACCGGCAACGAATGAACCGCGATCCGTTCGCGGCATCAGGTCGTTTTCACTGACCCGCAAACGGCCCCCCTCATATGCGCGCAGACTGTGCGTCTGCTCGGGAGTTGAGCCGTAGATATTCGAGGCGTCAATCAGGGCGCTGATCGTGTTGACCTGCTGCCGTGTTCCGCCGACGCCCTCGACAGCCGTCGAGCGGTGCGTTTGCAGTGTTTGTCCCCCCGATCTCGCCGGATCGAAAGTCGCGTCGCCCTTGGGAATACGAATGCTGAGCGGTTCGTTGCTTGGGACCGACAGGTCGATGTCATGGTCGAGGAACTGTCCCCACAGCCAGAACAGATCGCTCGCACCGGCTTCGCTCGGTTTCGGTTCATCCGCGCGTGATACTGCGTTCGAGATCGCGCGCTCGGACGGTCGGTCTGCACCGGAGGGTGCACCAACGCCGTCGGCGTAGTCCGACGCAAAAAGACGCCGCAGAGGTTGTCCGGGGTCTGTCGTCGGGCGGGCCTGCGACGCAGCGCCGCCGCCGGGAAGATTCACCTCGGCAAATGCGGTGATTGCGCGCTGAAGCTCGACCAAGAGCTGCTGCAACTGCTCAAGTTGCTTCGCAAAATTTTTGTTCTGGCCCTTGGGTGCTGACGAGGCCGCAACGCCGGAATCCTTGTTCGCCTTGCCCGGTTGGAGGAGTGCATTGAACCCGTCCGACTGACGCACGCCGGACTGCGCTTTTCCGACACCGACAGCAACCATCACACTCTCCAACTTCAAATCTTCGTCCCACTATGATACATCATCACGCATTTGTGAAGCCGATTTGGGACGGTGAGGGAAAGTTATTCCGCCGCCTGATTCACGCGCGGCAACATGATCGTTGTGACGGGAACGACGGTGAATTCGTTGGACAAATCCTGATACGAAAGAACCGGGATATGGCGCATGCCGTTGTTTGACAGCAGACTGCGCACGAAACGCCTGACATCAAGCGATGACAGAACCACGGGTGTTGCACCGCCCTCGCCCGGCCGCCGGATCGATGATGAAATCGTTTCGATCAACGAGCCGGACAGCGCGTCATCCAGTGCGAGGTATTCGCCAACCGTCGTCTGACGGATTGCGTCCCGCAACGCATCCTCGACCGCCGAGTCGAGCAAATAAACCGGAATTACCCGATCCCGTCCGGCAAGGCTGTTACATATCTGACGCCGCAAGGCAGTCCGCACGTACTCGGTCAGGACGACGGGGTCCTGTTCTTTCGCGCCCCATTCCGACAGGGATTCGAGCAGAAGACGGTGATTGCGGACGGGGACGCCCTCGTCAATCAACCGGCGGAAAACTTCGGCTACTTTTGTCAACGGCAACAGATCGCGGACCTCGGCAGCAAGGTCGGGATACTGGATCGCCATTTCTGCCAAAGCGGCCCGCGCCTCTTGTACGCCAACACACTGCGAGGCATAGCGGGTTTGGATCGACCGGGCGCCGCGTAGCAGGATATCGACCGGCTCCATCGGCAACAGATCAGCCCGGTTCACCGCATCGACTTCGCTTTTGTCGACCCAGTGAAGCGCCGAGAAGTCCGGTGGCGGCGACAGTGCCAACTCGCCCGAGAGGTCGGCCAGTGTCATCGTTTCCGCGTCGGCCTCGACCCCGACACGCGAGGGATCGATTTCAAAATGCCCGACCGCAACTTCGTCAAGTTCGACGCGGACATCCCCGAGTTTAAGCTTGTCATCCATAGCCAATCGCGGCGGCAGGATCGTCAGGCCGATCTCGGCATTCAGGGTCAGTGTCGCCTCGGTTGCCTCGGCAACGAATGTGCTGATGTCCGCCTCGGATACCAGGTCAGGATGAACGTGGACGACGAAGGGGCTGCGCGAAGCATCAAGTTTATTCGCATCATCAACTTCTTCTTCGATGTCGTCCTCAACGCCAAAAACTTTCGTGCGGATGGCATCGGCAAAACTGATCGAGAGGAAAATGCCACCGATGATCAGAAAGACCGGCCAAGGAAAGCCCGGAATGAACATCATCACCAGCAGAATGATCGCCGCGACCCGCAGAGCAAGCGTACTCGACATCATCTGACGCGTGATATCCGTACCGAGGTTTTCCGTTTCATCGGTCGCAACACGGGTAATGACCGAGCCTGCGGCGAGCGAAACGAAGAGAGCCGGCAACTGTGCCGCCAAACCATCACCAACGGTCAGCAACGAGTAGACGTCCACCGCCTCGCCAGCGGACATGCCCTTTCGGAACATGCCAATCGAAATACCGCCGATCAGGTTGACCGCGACGATGACGAGGCCGGCGATGGCGTCGCCCTTAACGAACTTCATCGCGCCGTCCATCGCGCCGAAGAACTGGCTTTCCTGCTCCAGTGTTCCGCGGCGGCGGCGGGCCTCCTGCTGGTCGATATCGCCGTTGCGCAAGTCGCTGTCGATTGACATTTGCTTGCCGGGCAATGCGTCGAGGGTGAAACGTGCAGCCACCTCGGCCACGCGCTCGGAACCCTTGGTAATCACCACAAACTGCACGATGGTAATGATCAAAAAGACGACCAAGCCCACGATCAACTCGCCTGCGATTACGAAGTTACCGAACGTCTCGACGATCTCGCCCGCGTCGGCCTGAAGCAGGATCAGTCGCGTGGTCGTAATTGACAGTGCCAATCGGAAAATCGTGGTGATCAGAATTATCGACGGGAGTGTCGAAAAATCGAGCGGGTTTTTCAGATAGAGTGCCATCATCAGCAAGAGAACTGCCGACGCCAGATTCACGCCGATCAAGGTATCCACCAGCCATGTAGGCAGAGGCAGAATCATCATCAGGATCGCGGTCACCAGAAGAATGACCACAACCATATCCTGACGCCGACCGACGGCGTTTAAGCCGCGATGGAGACTGTCGATCATGCGCTGCGCCCCACAACTTTAAATTTTCTCATCGGTTCCGCCGGTGCTTGCGTCGATGCCGCATAGGCGGCCTTTGCCTCATCGACGTGACCGAGCGCAATCAGCGCGCGCGCGCGCAATCGGTCCGCCGCGCGCCGAGACGTGTCATCGTTGATCGAGGGTGCAAGTGCATCCAAAAGCGCCAGCGCCTTTTGCGGCACACCCGAGAGGATGTAAGCGTGTGCAATCGCGCGGTTGAGTTCCAGCGACGGAATTGCAAAACGGTGCGCCGCAAGCAACAAAGAAAGACCTTGTTTCGGAAACCCCTGCCGAACGTAGAACGATCCCATGGCATGCAACGCATCCGCCTTCGCAACGTCTGACGTTGCGGACGGCGTCAACGGAGGACCGAGGGTGTCTCTCACGTTTTCAGCAGCGAATTTGTAAGTTTCGACAGCCGTCGACGCGCCGATAAATGCGTCTCAAGAACGCTCGCCGCATAACGGTCGGTCGGATCCTCGGTGACTCCGTCAGGCGCAAGGCTCGCTGATGCAGCCTGTAGTGTCGCCGTGAGACGCGGGTCGGAAAGCCATGCCATCGTGCGCGGAGCGGGTAGAATGAAATCCGAAATCAGGGCCGATGACGGATCGACGCCGGCACCGCCGGTCGCTTCCGGTATCCTGCCCTCAACGGGAGGGCGACCCTGCACGGGCGGACGCGGGTCTGCGCGCATCTGCGTCGGGACGCGCGCCGCTCCCACAGCGGGCGTGTTTCGCACTGTCGATGTTTTAATGTCCGCCATGCGGATGAGGTCTCCCGTGCAAACCGGACGACGCAGCAGCCGCTTTGTCCTGCCCGGTTAAAATGCAAAAATCAGTCCGTTCGCGGCTTTCAACGCTCAGAGCGGGACCACCAGCGACTCGCCGTCTTTGGAAATCACCAGACTATCCGGTTCGATTTCATCAAGCTGCCAGCCACCCGGCAAAACATCACCGGTATACCGCTCGGTCCCGTCATGCAGAATGAGGCGGGGTGAACCGCTCATCCAAACCGCATCAACCGAGAACGGCAGAGTCACCGTTTCGTTCAACAGATCAACCTTCGCGTCCAGCATAACCGAATTGCCGTAGGTCGCGTCGAACCACGTAGATGCATCCCGCCAGACACTGTGTTCAGTCGGCCTGACTTTGCCGCGCACCTTTACCGTCCCGTTCAGGCTGTCGGCAGTCGCGGAAAGCCGGACCAGCCCGTCGTCGCCGAGCCTTGACCGCATCGCTTCAGCGGCCACGTCTGCGGTGTACTGGGTCGCAGCATTTCCGGCATTAAAGGCAATCGGCGCTGGCTTCGCAACGACACTTCCCCGTCCGCCGGAAAAGACAACGAGAGCAACACCGGCAACCAGAACAGCCAGAGAAGCAGCCCAGGCAATCCTCGATTTTCTAACCTTGCTTGCTGTGACTGTCTGATCCGCATCGGCTAGCGACGCGCTGACCATCAGTCTGACGTCACCAACTGTGATCGGTGTTCCGGATTTGACGGACTTCCGCTTTCCCGGTTTCAGCAGCCTGCCTCTGACGAGGATTTCGCCCTGAGCATCGGAGAGTAAAAAACCGCCGCCGTCCGGTGAAATTGAAACTTCAGCGTCACTGTCGTTCGAAGACGAGACAAGGATAACGTCGCAATCATCGCCCGATCCGACGCGCAGCACGGCATCGTCCAGAGGGACAGAAACCCCACGTAACTCTCCGTTCAATACGAAGAGGCGTTGGACAGGACTGTCGGAATGATCAGCGCCGTACACCATATAAAAAAGCTTCCAGAAAGATGAAGGGCGAACGCATGACTTTCATCCACGTCCGCCCTGCAAAGTATGTAGCGAATTTTGAAGGGGCCGCAGTGCGCGACACCAAAAAAATCAGTTAGACAGACGCGTCCGCGCAGCGTCCAGCGAAGAACCGCCTTCCATGCGGCGCTCGGTTACTTGTGCTGCCTTAGCGATGGCACGGTCAAAAGCCGCTTCCATCGATGCAACAGCAGAATCCGAACCGTCGTTTCCGGAAGTACCCGCAGTGTTGGTCTGTCCCGCAGGACTGTTGATATTCTGTGCCATCGTCTATTTCCTCTGCTCAAGTCGCCAAAGTTCCGGCAAAAGCGCGAGCCCCGCGTCATACGCCCTTGCAATACCATCACGATTTTCGAGCGCATCGTCACAACACATGTTGTCACGCTTCAATCTCAAATCTCGTTGCAGTCGTCTCAGTTCAACGCCGCCACGATCTTCCCGAAGCACAGAGGCAATGTCTGACTTGCCCATTTCGCGCCCGCTCCGTTCATATCACACACGTCGTTGTCGGATCATGCTGAAACAGAGTAGCGATGTCAAAGAGGAAAAAGTGATTTTACTGTGTCATTTCATAACGCCGAATAGCGAAACCGTTACTTTTCCCATAAAGGCTAGGTTTTATAGGCGTGGTTGAGAATTCGAGCGACATTGCGGAAGGCACTTTCGGGAATAAAGGACTCCATTTTGGCTCGCCTAAGGAGATCCTGCGCCAATCCTGAATCATTTTCCACGGGCAGTCGCGAATCCATCGCGGACTGAATCATCATATTCGCGCGTTGTCCCGTGCCCTTGCCGACAACAACCGGAGCCGCCGTTTCACCGGGAACATACCGGAGCGCGATGGCGACATCGTTTCCGGAACAAATAATGATCGTCGGCGCGCGGCTTTTGAGGAATTTGGATGCCTTGCCGCTCTCGCCCTTCGTGGCCGAGCGTTGCTGGTCCTTCCGCGCTTGCCGGATGTGCGGATCGCCAAATATCTCTTTCATCTCGCGCTTTTGCTCGCTGTGCGTCATACGCATGTCGCGCGTGAACAGCCATTTCTGGATATTGGTATCAACCAGAGCGCCGAAGAGAAAAAGAAGGAGTGCGAGGACGACCAGCGGTCCGGCGACGGCAACCAGCGCCTCGCCCGAACATCCCGCTCCGCAATATGGAATTCGCAGGACCGCCGACAGCCCGTACCACGCCGACAACCCCAATGCTCCGAGAAGGAGCATGCTTTTAACGAGGGCCTTCAGAAATTCGACAAAGTTGCGGATGCTGAAGATTTTCTTGAAACCCTCGGCTGGATGAATGCGCTTGAGATCCGGCTTCAAAGGGTGAAACGAGAATATTACGCCCTTGTTCGAGATAATCGCGCCGATAACGGTCGCGGCAAAACCAAGCAGGTAGATCGGTATGACAATGGCGCTTGCGGCATTCACCGTCTCGCGCATCGCCGCCTCCCAACTGGAGGGACCGCCGCGCGCCGCCGCGCGGGCGGCAACGTCAAACATCCGCGCAAACTGTTCCTGAATCGAAGGCCACGCCATCACGAGATAAAGCGTCAGCATCGTCACCGAGGCCGCAGACACAGCATCGGCACTTTTTGCGATCTGGCCTTTCTCACGCGCTTGCCTGAGTTTTTTCTCTGACGGCGCAAGTGACTTTTCCTCTGAACCCTGATCGCCGCTCATGGTTCGATCATCCGGCCCATGATGCTGACAAGACCGTCGATATCGAGGACATCATCGGCGTAAAATGCCGTCAGCATGTAAAGGTAAGGCGGCATCATAAACAGGAAAATCAGGTTCTTGGCCGACAAGGTGGCGTCAAAGACGTTGATCTGCTGTGCAAACCGACTGGCATAGGCAAGCGCCAGTTCGCCGAGAAACATCGCAATCATTATCGGCGCGCCCAAGGCCAGCGCGAGGCGGAAAACCTTGGACAGAAGTTCAACGAAGATCGGGTAGAGCGGCTGGGTAATCTGCGGAACCAATTCAAACAGCGGCCAAATCTGAAAGCTCTCGTAAATTGCGCCGACGGCAACGCGCAAACCGCCCATCACGAGAAAAATCGCGACCAACGCGATTGAAAAAACCGCTCCGGTAACAAGCGGCTCGGACATTTGGTCAGGGCTGACGACGGTAGCCGAAGATGTTCCGCGAAAGACGTCAACATAGGAACCGGCAGTCTCTGCCGCCCAAAACGGCGCACCGAGAACAACCCCGATAATCGCGCCGACCAGAAATTCTTTGCTGACAAGCAACACGATGTATTCGGCGTCGAAGGAGGTGTTGGCAACGATGAGATCACCGTACACGACCGTAAACATCGGAAACCCGATGACGAACGCTGTCACCGTCCTGATCATGCCGACCAGCCCCAACCAGCCGAACACCGGAAAAACGATGATAAAGCCAAGCGGGCGGGCGACGATCAAAGCCGCCGCCTGAATCAGAGGCAACATCAGTTCGATCAGGCCCGGGAGCGCGCTGTCCATCCGGCGTTACCGCGTTGCCGTCGGGAACACGCGCAAGGCCTCGTCCGCCAGCACGAAAACCGGACTGGCAAGCGCGCCGCCGAACATGAGGAAAACAGCGGCAACCGCCAGTATTTTCAACGTGAGCGGAAGGCTTTGATCCTGAATTTGCGTGACGCCCTGAAACAGCGCGACCAGAAAACCGACAATCGCGGCAACGATCAGCGGCGGCGCAGCACTTTTGGCGGATGCAATCGTGGCCAGCATCATGTACCGCGCGAGGAATTCCTCAGTCATGGTCCACTCCTGCCATTTTGCCGGCGCTCTTAAACATAGCTCAATACCAAACCCTGCACGAGACGCGACCAGCCATCGACCGCGACAAACAGAAACAGCTTGAAGGGAATGGCGATCATAATCGGCGATACCATCATCATCCCGAGCGACATCAGAACAGCCGAAACAATCAGATCAATCGCGAGGAAGGGAAGATAAAGCAGAAAGCCGATTTCGAACGCTCTCGTCAGTTCGGAAACCAGAAACGCGGGAACCAGAACCGGCAGCGAGTCCGGCGTCACCTTGGCCGCCTGTTCCGCGCCCCAAAGCTGGGCCGTTGCATCAAGGAAGAACGCGCGATCATCCATACGCGCATGCTTGATCAGAAATTCGCGGACAGGTTCCGCCCCGCGTTCAAAGACCGCCGCCCAATCATCGATCGTCTCGAAACGCAAATTCGGATCGGTCGCGATCGTTTGAATCTCGCCCGCAAGGGGCGCGGCGATATAAACCGTCAGCACGAGCGCGATCCCGTACAGCACCATATTCGGCGGCGTTTGCTGAACCCCCAGCGCATTCCGAACGATCAGAAGAACCACGGTAATTTTCGCGAATGCCGTTACGCCAACTGCAACAAACGGCAAAAAGCCGAGCAGCATGACGACGACGATAAGCGATAGGACATTCGAGTTTAACTCAGGCATGACCGTTCAGCCGCGTGATCCTGACGCCAAGTTGGTCGCCAATCAGAACCATTTCACCGGCTCCGATGCGACGTCCGTTCGCGAGGATATCAACGACCGACGATGCCGGTTTTTCGAGCGGAATCGGGGACCCCACCGCCATATCGCGTAATTCATCCAGCGTAACCTCGCGGCGGCCAAGCTCGAACACCAGACGCACCGGCAGGCTGGAAATGCTGGCATCATCCAATGCAGCAGCGCCGCCATCCGTTTCGAAATCATTATCCGACATCTGAAATTCTCCCAGCATAAAGGGGCTGTTCGCGTCAAAGGGTGCGCCGACTGTCACCGAGCCGTCTTCGGCAATCTGACCGACCGCGGCGAGGTGTTCCGCAAGGCAAATAACGATCCCGCCATCGGGCGCGACGCGATCAAACAACAACGCATCACCGGCGGCGAGGCCCCGCAGGCCCGCACGCGACACACTGCTGGTCGCGACACGCGCGGCAATCAGATATGAGGGCTGGGCACGGGCAACGTCGGTACGCGGCTGACGCTCCCACGCGGCAGCGAGCATTCCGAGAACGCCGGGGGATGCAAAAATTTTCGCAGGATAGGGTTCGAGCGACCCGTTTACCGTCAGATTAATGTCCAGATGGGCCAAATTCTGATGATCGCGAACAGCCTGCAACCGCTCGATTGTGAACGTCGTGCGCAGCATCGCCTCCAGCGCCTCGATCTGTTCGAGCGCGTGAGTTTCCAGCAAAGCCGCAAGCAGTTGAACATCCATATCACCGGCGGCAATGCGCGGTTCAGCCTGATGAACGAGTGTATCAATCGCGGCGCGGACTGTTCTGATATGGGCGGTTTCACCGTCGATACGAACGTCGATTTCGACCATCGGCCCGGTTTCGGCCCAAGCGTCGGCGTCCGGCGCAGGGAGAAACATAAAGCTCCAGCCGGGCGCCATCGGGGCCGGTCCGCGCGGAATGGCGAGCCGCCGCGACCGTTCGGCGCCGCGCTGCGTCAGCTTTTCGGGCGAGAATGCCGATACTTCCTGTGCCGCGTTTTGATAAGTCGGCGTTCTCATTAACATTTTCGCCCCCTACCCTGCATCGCGAAACGCGCGCGAAACGGACAGCTCGTCTGCATCCATTTCTTCGCGGCGTTCCTGTTCACGCGCGACATCCGTCATGGCCGATGCATAAAGCTTGCCGATATTGTCCGCCGCCTGTGATGCCGTCGCCCAGACCTTGCGCCGTTGCGCGACGTAACGCCCCGCCAGATCGACAGCATGTTCGGCCTTGCCGATCATATCGACGATCCCGAAACGCTCCTGCCCAAGATCAGCATGGAAGACACGCGCGGAGTGAAGCGAGTCCGGCGATAGACCGGACGCCGTTTTTTCAAAGAATGCGGCGATCCGGGATTCGTAGGACGCATCGAAATCCGCCAGTTTGCCCTGTGCGTAATTCAACGCCTGAAAAGCCTCTGCCTGCGTTGCCCGCGCGAGATTATAGGTCCGCTCGGCCTGATCCGCCCTCAGCTCGCGGACCTTCAACGCCTGTTTGATCTGAGCCGGGGTCATGTGATCATCCCCTGCGCGCCAGTTCCGCAAGCTCGGCGCGGACGACATCCCAGTCGAGCGGCGCGTCCAGCGACCGGTAGAGAAAGTTCTGAATGGCATCGCGTTTGCGAATGGCCTCGTCGGCCAAGGGATCGGACCCGTGCGCGTATTCGCCCATGCGCAGCAGCAATTCTATCTCGGCATAGCGCGCCAGAATCGAGCGGACACGGTCGGCATTTGCAATATGGTCGACATCTGCGACGCGGGCCATCACCCTGCTCCGGCTCGCCAGTGCGTCAATCGCGGGAAAGCGGCCCGCTTCGGCCAAGGCGCGGGACAGAACGATGTGGCCATCCAAAAGCGAGCGCGCCTCTTCCGCCACCGGATCACCGACGCCATCGTCTTCGACAAGAATAGTATAAAAAGCCGTGATAGAACCGCCGCCCGACGCCTTTCCGGCGCGCTCGATCAAACGCGGCATCATCGCAAAGACCGATGGCGGGAACGCGCGCCTTGCGGGGGGTTCACCAGCCGCCAAACCAATCTCGCGCTGCGCCCGCGCGAGGCGGGTGAGGCTGTCCATAAGCAGGACGACCTTCAATCCCTGATCGCGGAAATGCTCGGCAATCGCGGTGGCAAGAAACGGTGCTTTCAGCCGTTCCATCGCAGGGCGGTCGGATGTTGCCGCAATGACGACTGACCGGGCCAGACCCTCTTCGCCCAAAGCATCGTCAACGAATTCCGAAACCTCGCGACCACGCTCGCCGACCATCGCGATAACGGCAACGTCTGCGGATGACGCCTTTGCGATGGCAGACATCAATGTCGATTTACCGACACCCGGTTGACCGAACAGCCCGACACGCTGGCCCTCGCCCGTTGTCATCAGTGCATCAATCGACGGAATACCCAGCGGCATCGGATCGACAATCGGCGCGCGCGACAAGGGATCGGGCGGGGCGCGGTCAACGTTGCGCCAGCCCTCGACATTGAGGTTACCGCGCTGCGCCCCGTCCAGCGGGCGGCCAAGGCCATCCAGAATCCGCCCGAGCAAACCGTGGCCGACCGGCGCACGCAGCGGCGCACCCGTCGGGGTCACCGGTGTCTGCGAGGCGAGGCCGTCCATCTCGCCCAGCATGCTGAGCAAAGCGACGCCGTCGCGGAAACCGACGACTTCGCCATAGCGCATTTCGTTTCCGGCAGTCCTGCGCCCCAAAGAACACACCTCGCCCAGCCGCGCACCGGCAAGCGATGCCTCGACCATTGTTCCTGAAACGCGGGTAACGCGGCCTATCACAGGGCGCAAAGCCGCCGACTGAACAGCAACATCGAGGCGATCAAGCGACGCTCCGAACCCCTTTGCGCCGTGAACTTCAGCGGCGGATATCATCTTTCCATACCCGTCAGCGCAGCCCTGATCCCGTCATCCAATGCCGCAAGCTGTGCATCCACATCGAGTTCGATGTCGCCATAAGGCGTGCGCAGAATAGCCGAGTCGGCGGGGCATGTCGGGTCGCCCGTCACATCAACGGTCCCGCGATCAAACGGAAATTGCTGCAAGTGATCCTGAACGCGCGGCAAGAGCGCAGGGGCGACAATGAGCGTGACACCGCGGGACAGATCAATTTCTTCCATCGCGCGCCGGACCGCAGCGGCAATCAGCTTTTCATCCGGTATAGGGTCAAGGACACGCCGGAGCGCATCGGAGACAACCGAACAAAGGCGCGGCTCTAACGCGTCCAGATCCCGCGAAACCCGTGCCGCCGATTCGGTCAGATATGCCGAGGATTGCTGCATCCCCTCTGCCAGTGCATTCGCGCGAATGGTTTCGGCTTCGGCATAGGCATTGGCAATAATTTCTGCCGCCTGCTGCTGTGCCGAGTCGACATCGGCGCGGGCGCGGGAGAGGACCTGAAAGTCCGATCCCTTTAGAATTTTAGCGGAATCGGCATTCGCCGGTTCGGCGTCAAGCAACGTACTGTCAGTCATTTTCCGTTCCTCCTTCGCCAAGCTCTGCGGTGCGCTGTTTCAGAATCCGGTCGATCACCAGTTCGACCGCTGTTCGCCGCTGTTGCCGGTCACTGGCCGAAACCGGCAGGCGCGGGAATATCCGTTCGGAAACCGATACCGGCGTCAGGATGCGCAACCTGCGTGCAACGTTCACGTCGCAGGAAACAAGCCAACTCGCCCAGCATGTCGCGCCTTCGATCCGTATGCGTTCGGCAAGCGGAATGTCGCCGCCGGGATCGGACACCGGAACAATCCCGAAGTTCAATTCACGCGCCCGCAGCGCGATCTCTCGTGCTGCAACCCCGAGTTCGCTATCCAGCGCCTCGCGGTCCGTACGGTGGACGAGGCGCACAACCTCTTCCCATATTGCAAGCGTTCCGACCTCGATTGACAGCGCCTCGATCATCGCGGGACCGTCAGCGATCAGCATTGCCTCGCGCGGGTCCCGTGCCGGTGCGAAGAGTGCACGCGGAGCAATCAACCGCGCGTGGCGCATTGCGATCCTCGCGTGGAAACGCGGACCTGACAGGCGTTCGCGCATCACAGGATCAAGCTTTGAGTAGACGGCGACGGACTCCAAGCCCGTTACGTGGTCGATTATACCCCGCATCGTGCCGACTGTCCGCGCAAGCCCCTCTCGGCGTGCGGACCCGTTCTTCACCGTTTCGCTCTGCGCCGTGGCGGTTGATCTTCTTCCACTTTAACCGGACGCCGACGCATGCTGTTCACGATTGCCTGACCGGCCATCAACAATACGATCAGTCCCCCGGCCATAATGGCCGCCATTGCGGGACTGATACCCGTTGACGGAACCTTTGCCGCAACCGTTGTCGCCTGAGGCGCACGCAGGGTCGGAGCCTCAAAATCGAGGGTATCCGAATCCAGCGCAGCGGTCGTAAACGCCCCCGAGCCGCCCTGAGCAGGACTTTGGGCAGCCGATTCCAGCGTCGAGAAGAGTGCCACCGACACGCGGTCGTAGTCCAGACCGTCAACCGCGTTCGCGACGAGCACCTTGATCCGCGGAACAACGCCGGCGGCGCTGAAACTCTCCCGGTGATGAATCGCCACCGAAGCCGACGACTGCGTTTCGCGTCTGACCAGCGGATCATTGCTTGGCGTTGCCAGATGAACCCGTGCGCTGACAATACCGTCAATTTCCGAGACCGTGCGCGAAAGTTCCTGCGACAAAGCATAATTCAGGCGCGCACGTTCTTCGGACGGAGAAGCAATGAGACGATCATCGCTCAGAACATCCGTCATAGACGCGAAGTCGGGTTTCGGCAGACCGCTGCGGTCAATCAGCGTAACCGCTTCGGCAAAGTCGCCCTCGTTGACTGTCACCGCGAACAGGCCGTCTTTTTGCGTGACGCGCTTTGCGTCAACGCCCGCCTGCAACAGCAAAGCCGTCATTTCGTTCGCATCGCGCTGTGAAAGTTTATCATACACTTCGATGCGGCAGCCCGAAAGCGCCAGCACCGTCGCAACGGCTAAGCCGATCCGTCGAAACTTCTGCACGTTACTGTCCCCGCAACAGCGAGGAAGCAGATGTCGAAATTTGCGAACCGGTCTTCACGATGAGTTGCGTCTCGATTGCGTAGTCAAACGTGCGGGTCATCGCCGAAATTGCGCCGTCTGCGGTGGTTCCGCCTGAGCCGGCTGAAGGCATCCCGCTGGTGCTGAGCGATTGCGAAGCCGGACCTGCCAGCAATTCGGATTTTGCGATATCAACCGGATTTGCCGGTCCGGCCTGAATGCCGTTCATTGCCTGCGAACGATCTGCGCGGCTGGCCTCCAGGTCCTTCAGCTTCGACACAACACTCGCGCCGACACGGTCCAAGGGACCACCGCTGTTTGCAGCCGGTGTAAACTGTACCGAAACCTGCTCGGCGCCAAGTCGCGAGGCAGGCAGCGAGAGAGTGCTGCCGCCGGTTGCCGCAGCCGAAACAGCGGGATTCAGTCCGATAGGTGAAATTGACACAACGTTACCTCACATGTACGGCGTACACTTATTGCCGACGCACTCAAGCAGCGAGCGGCAATACCGTCGCTGCATCTTCGAAAACACACGTTTTTGAAACAAGGTGAGATGAACCTGGCCCCCCGCCTCCGGCTCCTCCGGCGGCGACTCCGGATCGACAGAGCGGTTTGAGGATCGCAATGAGTGCGCCCGAGGCACACGGATGCGGGGGGGAAACTGAAACAGCGGATGAGGTGAACGACGCGCTAAAGAGCGCAGCCATCACACCACTCCGCTTCATCTGACGGACAAGACGGCCAACGAAAGCCGCGCGCAACGCTTTACGCGCTCGCGAAATCGGCTGTTCCGTTGTCGTCATCGTGTCCACGTCAAACTTCTCCTAGAAAGCTACGATCAATCGACCGAAGTTTCGTCTTTCATTACGGTTTCGAGGATATCGGAGCCGATAAACTGCATAAGAACTGCCGAAGTATTCACCAGCCCCTCGGCAAACACGCTATCGAACCCGCCCGCATCTGCGGCGGTCGGTCCGGCAGCGCCGTTTGCTCCACCAATCGAGTTTATTCCGTTCATGTAACTTACTCCAGCTCGTCGTCTGCGCGATCACCCGCGCGAGAAATTAAGAATAGGATGCCACCAAGCGCCGCGCACCGCAGTCGGGACCGCGCAACAGATCTTTCCGCAAACTTTTGGCTTCAGCCGCACGGCCAAAACCCATCAGCAAAACACACAACACGCCCTTAGCCTCGCTGATACAGCGTTGCTTTTCCGCAATCGCGCAGCGCAGGCGGGCAAATGCCGCCCGGTCGTTGCCCTGTGCAACCTCGATCATCGCAAGCCCGATTGCCCCGGCGGCGTTGTCGCCCTGCTCGCTATCGAGAAGCTCAAAAATCGGCTTCGCCGCTTCGCCGCGTTCGCGCGCCAGTGCCAGCACACCAATCTCGGTCAAATCCCTTAGATCAGAAGACGATATCCGGGCATGCCGGGAACCGGCAGCCGAGCCAGCCATAGCGTCCTCATCGAATGACGCGGTAAAATCAAAGGCTTGAAACATCCTCTAACCTCCCCACACGCCGTTACGCACCACCACCGGACCCCGGCGCTGCAGGTAAAGCTGCTCGCGCTGCCAGGCGCGGATGCGCTCGTATTCCAACTTCAACCGCTCAAGAGCCGCCTCGCGTTCGAGCCGGTCAAACTGGAGCTTTTGCTCCATGGCGAGGCGCTCGAATTCCGCACGTTCGCGGTCGGCGCGCTCTTTTGCTGCCTTTTCTTCGGCCTTACGCTCGCTCAACGCGCCGAGAACCACCTCGACGACAGCGATATAGTCAGGCGGCGCAACCACCATCGCGAACTCGCCGTCCACCGCCGTCATCTGAAAACGGTCATTATAAACGTCAAGTGACGTCAATGCGCCGGACAGATCCTTTAGCGTAACACCGTCGAGATCGATGATCCGCGTCACCTGCTCGCTCTGTGCGCTGACCCGAATCCGGCTTCCGTCAAAGCGCCAGTCCAACGCACGTTCTTTTGCAATCCCGTCCAGCATCTCTGAAGCCGTGGTCTGCTCGAACGATGCTGTCAGACGCCCCGTCACACCGTCAGACAACAATATCGGCACGCCGATCGCCGCCGATATTTCGTTAAAAACATCACGGACGTTCTGATCACGAATCGATACATCAAATCGCTCATCCGTCGAATCCAACCCCGCATGCGCCGGCGCTAAACCGAGCATTGAAGCCAGAACCAGACTAAGAGCAGCAGACCGAAGCATCGGGGATCAGACCTCCATTGAATTACTTGGCCGAACTGAACCATTTTCAGACAGCCGTGTAAAGCATGATGCAAAATGAACGGTCGAATACAATCTTTAGGAAATAATAAATTGTACACATTCACGTTATAGGACATTTTTGGTGGATTTTCTTAAAATGGGCATTGAAACTGTTTCATTATGGTGCGACGGTCCCGGCGCTGACGGTCTTATTCCGAGAAGGCGACGTCTCGTTGTGACCCGCAGCATGTGTAAAATTGGATGCAGGGGAAAGCACCATGACTACGATAATTTCTGGATACGATAGCGGAAGCACGTCGAAGACGACCGACTTCAGCAGCCTGTTCAACACGCCAAAGACTGGCACGACTGGTCAGAC
>CALGNW010000331.1 GCA_937958345.1 uncultured Neomegalonema sp.
GACGATGCGCGTCACAGTAAGTCGCCTCCCCGTGTGCCGTTCGAGGCGCCCAAGCGCGCGTCGTCGGCTGAGCGTCCCGCCCGAAGGACCGGGCAGGGATCATACGAGCCGGGCGACAAATCTTTTTTCCCGACATCCTCCGAAGAACGTGCCGAACAGGCGCGGCGGGCGGCGCAACGTGTCAGGCGGCGGGCCAGAGGCGAGGACGTTTCCGCGCCGCCCGAACCGAACCGCGCCGCTCAGGCAAGGCCGCGCCCTCCCGCACCGGGAATGAACCGCCCGGCTGCGCCGCGACCGGCTCCTGTTCCCGAAAGACCTTCTCCGGCAACGGCAAAGCCTGAAGCGCGGGACGGTTCGACGATCATGGACCGCGCGATGATGCGTCCGCCGCAGCCACCGAAGGCCGCGCCATCCGAACCGCGCGCCCGACCCGCGCCGGGGACCGGCCAAGCTGCGGTCCCGCGTCCGGGAGGTCCGTTGCCGAAACCGACCGGTGCCAAACGGCCTCCGGCGCCGCCGCGCCGTGTTCGGGACGTCGATACCGTCTCCAGGGTCGAACAGGAATTCGCGACGGCGACGCCGAAGCCGGAGCCGGAGCGCACGTTGCGCGCGGACCGTCCAGCCGCACCCGCACCGGGCGAAACGGCTGACGCGAGACCGCCGCTGATTAAGCGGTCAAAGCCCAAGCCGACCCCGAACGCCGCGCCGGTTGCCGCGCCCGTATCCGTGATGGCCGACGCCGGTCAGAGTACCGGTTTCGGCACACCGCAATCGGGCGGAGATTATGCCGACGAGGCGCTGGTCGTCCCGACCTCGGGCATCAAGACTGTGCGGACAAAGGCCTTTGCCGCATTCGAGTGGATGATTGCGTCGCGGTATCTGCGCGCCCGAAAGAAAGAGGGCTTCGTTTCGGTCATCGCCGGATTTTCGCTTGTCGGCATTGCGCTGGGCGTGGCGACGCTGATTGTTGTTATGGCCGTGATGACGGGCTTTCGCGAGACGCTCATCAATCAGATCATCGGCGGCAGTCCCCATATCAACATCACCTCCCAGGTCGGGCCGTTCGAAAACTTTGATGATGTGGCCGGACAGATCGGGCGCGTTGACGGGGTGGAGTATGTCACGCCGGTTGTTCAGGGACAGGTTCTGGGCACGGGCAATGACCGCCATACCGGCGTGCTGGTGCGCGGCATGCGCAAAGATGATCTGGAGCGCCTGATCAAGAATGCGGAGCCAGAAGTTATCAACGGCTCGCTCGCGGATTTTACCGAGGATCGCGGCCTTGCTCTGGGTGCAAATCTTGCGGCAAAGCTGGGCCTGCGGATCGGTGATTTCATCACGCTCATTTCGCCCGACGGCGACATCACACCGTTCTCGGCGACGCCGATGCCGCGCGTGAAAGATTACAAGATCATCCAGACCTTCAAGCTGGGGGTGCAGGAGATCGACTATAACGTCGCCTTCATGCCGTTCGGCGAAGCGCAGATTTACTTCAACAAACAGGATCAGGCGGACACGCTGGATGTGTTTGTCGCGGATGCGCAGAATGTTGAAAAATATTCCGAACCGATCTTCGCCGCCTCCCGGTCCAGCATCGGGCTTTATAACTGGAAGAACCAGAATGGCCGCCTGATCGGGGCAATCAATCTGGAACGGCAGGTGATGTTTGTCATCCTGACGATGATTATTCTCGTCGCGGCGCTGAACATCATTTCCGGTCTGGTGATGCTGGTGAAAGACAAGGCGCGCGACGTTGCGATCATGCGGACGATGGGCATGGCGCGGGGGTCGGTTTTGCGCATCTTCTTTATCTGCGGGTCCAGCATCGGCGTGATCGGGTCCATCGCGGGTGTCATTCTCGGGGTGCTTTTTGTCTGGAATATCCACGCCATTCAGGGCGGTGTCGAATGGATCACCGGCACGCAGGTTTGGGATCCGTCGGTGCGCGCGGGCATCTCTGAAATTCCGACAAAGCTGCAATTCTCGGACGTCGCGCTGACGCTGTTCATCGCGCTGGGCCTGTCGTTCATCGCCACGCTGTTCCCGGCATGGAAGGCGGCAAAGCTCGATCCGGTCGAGGCGCTGCGTTATGAATAACCGCGAGGCATCCATGATCCTGCGCGGTGTCGGGCGCACCTACCGGCAGGGCGAGACTGCGTTGCAGGTTTTGCGCGGTGTCAATCTGACGCTGTATCCGGGAGAGATCGTGGCGCTGGTCGGTCCGTCCGGTTCGGGTAAATCAACGCTGCTTCATATCGCCGGTCTGCTTGATCTGCCGGACGAGGGCGATGTCTTTATCGGCGGCAAGCGGTGCGCGAAACTGGACGAGGCCGCCCGCACGATGCTGCGCCGCACGGCGGTCGGTTTTGTCTATCAGTTTCACCATCTGCTGCCCGAATTTTCGGCGGCGGAGAATGTTGCGCTGCCCCAGCGGATTGCCGGAACCGGCCCGAAGGCGGCGATGAGCACGGCGGCCCAGTTGCTGACGCGACTGGGGTTGAAGGACCGGATCAATCACCGCCCCGGCGAGTTATCGGGCGGCGAGCAACAGCGCGTTGCCATCTGTCGCGCGCTGGCGAACAATCCGCGCCTGCTGCTGGCCGATGAACCGACGGGCAACCTTGATCCCGAAACCTCGGAAAAAGTGTTCAGCGAGCTGATGACACTGGCGCGCACTCAGGGCGTTGCGGGTCTGATCGCGACCCATAACATGGACCTCGCAAAGCGGATGGACCGCGCCGTGACCATGGATGGCGGCCAGTTGCGCGACCTCTGAAAACCGGACCGCATGACACGGCGCGACGCTTTTTATACCGGCGGCGTGCGCCTGATCCGGGGTATCGCCGCCGGAAACCTCTTGCGCTCTGTATATGTTTATGATATGTTCCGTTTCGGATTGTATGCGGAACAAGGATTGAAATGGACTGGCAGAGCGCGTTGGACCGGTATCAGAGGGACTTGCTGTGGATTGCCACGGCGATGTTCGTGATGATCGGGTCGGACGGCAAAACGCCGGTTCCGACGGTGCGGCGCAGCGTGCGCGGGGCGGTTTTGCTGATCCTGCGTCCCGCCGAGGCGGCGTTGCGCCGGTTGATTGTCGTCAAAGCGTTTCTGATGCGGCAGGGCGGGTATGTGCCCAAGGCGGCCCGCAAACGCGCCGCGCCGGATCGCCCGATACCGCGCGGCAACGGCGCAAACCGCGTGCCGCCCTTTGCGTTGTTTGATCCGCGCAAGCCGTTTTCATCCAACAAAAAGCGTCGGGGGCGGCGCGGACCGCCGCCCCGTATTTCGGGGTTCGGTGACGGCAGTTGGCGTGCCCATGATGCGCCCGCCGCCGCCGCGACCGGCCCTGATGATGCGCTGAATGCTGCCGGTCTGTGCGGGCGGTTGATGGCGCTGCGCCGTGCGCTGGATGATCTGGAGGGGCAAGCCCGCCGGATGATGCGGATGCAGGCGCGCCGCCGCGAGGCCGGTGAAAGCTTTGCCCGGACCGAACCGATCCGGCGCGGATTTCCACCGGGACACCGCACGCGCAGGCGTCATGCGGTTGATGATGTTTTGCGCGATTGCAGTATCTGGGCACGGCGGGCCGAGGCCGCACCGGATACATCCTGACGCTTTGATCACCCCCTAAGATTTTGCACCCCCGAAACGCGGTTCCGGGGGATGCCCGCCTGTGCCTGTCGCCGGACGATGACAAAAAGGCGACCCCCATTGTCCGCCCCCGATAACCCGCTACGATGAAGACATTTGGAGGACGGCAGATGATTGATTTCTACACATGGACGACCCCGAATGGCCGCAAGGTTTCGATTTTGCTCGAAGAACTGGGCCTCGATTACACGGCCCATGCCATCGACATTACAAAGGACGAACAGTTCGCGCCTGATTTTCTGAAGATCAGCCCGAACAACAAGATCCCCGCGATTCACGATCACGACACCGGACTTTCGCTGATGGAATCCGGCGCGATCATGGTCTACCTCGCCGAAAAAACCGGCCAGTTCCTGCCGACCGACGTGAAGGCCCGCGCCGAGGTGATGCAATGGCTGATGTGGCAGATGGGCGGCTTTGGCCCGATGCTGGGACAGGCGCACCACTTTCTGAAATATAATGCCGGAAAATCCGCCTATGCCGAGGAGCGTTTCGGCACCGAGGCACAGCGCCTTTACCGCGTTCTGAACACGCAACTTGAGGGACGCGACTTTGTTGCGGGTGATTACTCGATTGCCGATATGGCGCTGTGGCCTTGGGCCTCGCGCTACGAATGGCAGCAGATTGACCTCGGCGCCTATCCGAATGTGCGCGCATGGTATCAACGCCTGCTGGAGCGGCCTGCGGTGCAGCGCGGCTATCAAATTCCCCAAGATATGGGCGCGATTCCGGCGGGTTAGGTCATCCCGTAAAAAAGCCCGCGCTATCGTAATAGCGCGGGCTTGATCCGTTTCAATGGGCCGCGGCGTTACTTCGGATCAGGCAGTTTCAGCTCGAGCTTCCGCCCCGCAATCCAGATCAGCAACAGCACCGGAATCCCGATCAAAAAGGTGAATATGAAGAACGGCATGTAGGTAGTATCATCGGGAGTGTTGCTGCCCGCAAAGAAAATTTTGCTACTGGCCTCGACAAACGTGCCGGAATACCCGCCGATAATTTTCGGTAACAGCGTCATCAGTGACGAGAAGATCGCGTATTGCACGGCGGTAAAGCTGATATTTGTCAGGCTGGACAAGAAGGCGACAAAGGCTGCACTGGCCAGACCTGCGGCGAGATTGTCAGCACCGATTACTGAGAACAACGAAAGCTGCGCAAGATCAAATGACAATGAACTCATCGAAATAGACGGAGGGAAGAGGCCTATATCAATCCAAGGAATATTAAATTGATATGCTCGGAGTGCTTCCATGTTTCCTTCGGCAAGCAGAACGAACAACAGGTTTGTTCCCATGCTGAGAACTGCGCCAACAAACAGCATTTTTAAAACGCCGACGCGCACCGCAAAGATTCCACCGATAATACCTCCAAGGATACCAATCCAGATACCAAAGACTTTGGAGATCGACGCAATCTCGGTCTTGGTGAATCCGACATCCTGATAAAAGACGTTCGAAATCACGCCCAGCACAATGTCCGAAATCCGGTAAAGCCCGACCAGCGCCAGCAACAAC
>CALGNW010000332.1 GCA_937958345.1 uncultured Neomegalonema sp.
GCTTAAGTCAACTCTAATACCTTTCTGTTTCAATCCTTTGTGTAGCCGCGGGACACGGCTGCAATAAAGGGGAACTGCTATGCGAGTTGTCAGCGTCTTTGGTACGCGGCCCGAAGCCATCAAGATGGCTCCGGTTGTAAAAGCCTTGGAGGCAGCAGAGGGAATTGACTCCCGTGTATGCCTAACCGGCCAGCACCGAGAGATGCTGGAACAGGTGGTGCGTCTGTTTGATCTGACGCCTGACCATAACCTTGACGTCATGCAGGCCGCCCAGGGCCTGACGCATGTTACGGGCGCGGTGTTGAGCGGGCTTGCACCCGTATTCGAAGAAATGAAGCCGGATATCGTGCTGGTTCACGGCGATACGACAACGACGATGGCCGCCGCGATGGCCGCGTTCTATCAGCAAATCCCGGTCGGACATGTCGAGGCGGGACTGCGGACAGGTAATATCTACTCGCCCTGGCCCGAAGAGATGAACCGGAAGTTAACCGGCGGCCTGGCGACGTATCATTTTGCACCGACCGAAACCGCGCAGACCAACCTTTTGCGCGAGGGGATTCCGCATTCTCAAATCGACGTAACCGGCAATACGGTGATCGATGCACTCTATTGGGTGCGCGATAACCGACTTGCGGCCTCGGATGCCGAAATGATGGCGGCGTTTCCCTTCCTGAAAAGCGAAAAACGGCTGATCCTTGTGACCGGCCACCGAAGGGAAAACCATGACGGCGGTATCGAAGGGATATGCCGCGCAATGGCTGCCCTCGCAAAGCGTGGCGACGTTCAGGTTGTCTATCCCGTTCACCTGAACCCGAAAGTTCAGGAAGCCGCCCAGTCCGTGCTGGAGGGTGTCGACGACGTTCACCTTGTCCCGCCACAGGATTACCTGCCCTTCGTTTGGCTGATGAACCGCTCGTATCTGATCGTCACTGACTCGGGCGGGATTCAGGAAGAAGCGCCCAGCCTCGGCAAACCCGTTCTGGTCGCGCGCGACACAACCGAGCGTCCCGAAGCGGTCGATGCCGGGACAGTCAAGCTGATCGGTGCCGACGCCTCCGCCATCGAGCGGGAGGCCCAAATCTTGCTCGATGACGCGCAAACGTACGAGCGCATGGCGCGCGCGCACAACCCTTACGGCGATGGCATGGCCTCGGGCCGCATCGTTGAACGCCTGTTGAAGGAACGCACTCATGGTTGATACGCCTATTATGCACCTGCATGACGCGGCCAAGGTCGCTAATTTCGCTGATCCCGCGTTTCGCAAGCTGGCGGTCATCGGGCTGGGTTATATCGGCCTGCCAACCGCTGCCGTCTTCGCGGATGCCGGTCTGGAAGTCGTCGGGGTCGATGTGAACCCTGCGGCGGTCGATTCAATCAACGCCGGACAGCCTCATATCGTTGAGCCGAACCTTGATCGTCTGCTGCAATCGGTTGTCGAGAAAAAGAACCTGCGCGCGTCGCTGAAGGCCGAAGCCGCCGATGCCTTTATCGTTGCCGTGCCGACGCCCTTCAAGGACAACCATGTTCCCGATCTGAAATATATCGAAGCCGCAGCGCGCGATATCGCGCCCTCGCTTTCAGCGGGCAACCTTATCATTCTGGAATCGACCATTCCGGTCGGCGCAACCGAGAAAATGGCGGCTTGGCTGGCGGAAGAACGCCCCGACCTTACCTTTCCGCAACAGGTCGGCGAGACGTCGGATATTCGGATCGCTCACTGTCCCGAGCGCGTTCTGCCGGGGCGCATCCTTGTCGAGGTTATCGAGAATGACCGCGTCATCGGAGGAATGACCCGACGATGTGCCGAGCGGGCAGCCGACCTTTATAAGACGGTGATCCGCGGCAACTGTCACATCACCGAAGCCCGCACCGCAGAAATGGCGAAGCTGACCGAAAACGCATTTCGTGATGTGAATATCGCATTCGCCAACGAGTTGTCGCTGATCTGTGACCGGATGGAGATTGACGTCTGGGACCTGATCAAGATGGCAAACCTGCACCCGCGGGTGAACATCCTGCAACCGGGACCGGGTGTGGGCGGCCACTGTATCGCCGTTGATCCTTGGTTCATCGTCGATAGCGCGCCGGACCTCGCCAAGATGATCCATACTGCGCGGACCGTGAATGACGGCAAGCCCGATTGGGTCATTGGCAAGGTCATGGATGCCGTGACCGAATGCGGCGGCACACCGACGATTGCCTGTCTGGGACTGGCGTTTAAGCCGAATGTCGATGACCTGCGCGAAAGCCCTGCGCTGGCGATCACCAAAAAGCTGGGCCTGCTGGGGCGCGGAACCGTTCTGGCGGTTGAGCCTCATATCCACGAGCTGCCCGCCGATCTGACCGAGGCGAATGTGACGCTGGCCGATTTTGACGAGGCCATCGCCGCCGCCGACATCGTTCTGCTGCTGGTCGATCATGCGCAATTCCTGAAAGTCGAGCGCAGTGCGCTGGACGGCAAGGTTATCATCGACACGCGCGGGGCTTGGTAAATCAATACGAAGCCTACTGGCCGATTGCCTGCTCAACGGAACCGGCCCAGTTTGCTAAGAAGTTCTGCCGGCGCAATCGATCAAGAAACACCAACAGTTCAGGCCCGAGACGGATGGGCCTGATTGCGGCGTCCGAAGTCTTCTGGCTGATACCGATTCTCGGCAAACCGATCCCGGTCTCAGGCCCGAGATCACCATCAATCAGAAAGTCAATGAACTGACCGGCCAACACGGGTTCGTTCGCGTTCTTTGGAATGACGGCAGTCCGTAACATGACGCTCGTCACGTCTGCCGGTGTAACGATCGCTATGTTGTCGGCTGCGGCCACTCGCCGCTCTGCATAACTGCCAAGCACATTATACGCGATGGAGAGACGTCCGCTGATCAGGTCATCAATCATTGCACCGGAACAGCAGTAAAGCTGAACATCCAGCCGCCCGAAAACCTCCATCAGCGGCCAAAAGCTTTCCGAGTTTCGCGAGTCCTGTGTGGCGAAAAGATAGCCCAAGCCTGATGTCCGAATATCGTATGTTCCGACACGGCCTTTGAACCGCTCGGGATGTTCGCGCAACAGCGCAATCAGCTCGCTGCGGCTTTCAGGTATAGGCAGTCCGGCAAAAGCTTTTTTAGAAAGAACAATTACCGCCGGTTCTTGTGTGAACGCAATCACCTGATCGCGCCACCTCGCCCATGGTGGTAAGCGGCGCGTAGCTTCCGAGTTGTGGTCGGACAGGAACCCGTCATTCGCCAATTTCGTTTGAAGGTCCATCGCGGAAGAAATCACGAGATCGAACTGTATTTGTTCGTCGAAAATTGCCTTCATCACTTCGGTACTGCTCGCCACCGTATAATCGACGGCGATGCGCTGGTTCTTCAATTGAAACGCTATGATGTATGGCTCAAACACTGACAAGTCGGCTGTCGAGAGAACCTTTAATTGCACATCGGCATTATCCATACCGAACCGCTTCACTTCTTCGATCTCAAATGACCATCCGGGAAGCGACAAGGCGCACCAGATCAGTGCGGCAAGACCAGTGATACGCATCCACCCCTCCCGGGATTGTCTTTCATCTCAAGAGTGCCGCCGTGGGCGATGGCGACCTCTTTGCAGATCGTCAAACCAAGTCCTGATCCTACGATTTCGCCAACGTTCGGCCCCCGCGAAAACCGCCGCGCCAGTTCCGATGTTTTCATATCGGAAAACCCGATCCCCTCGTCCCGAACGGTTATCGTATAGTGGGCGTCGTCAGCGGTGAGAGCGATATCAATATCACTATCGCCCGGTGAATATTTAATCGCGTTGTCGATGATATTCCTTAGCGCGTTCTGAATCAGGATCGGATCACATTTCAGCATCGCATTCGACGGCATCGTTCCCAACCGCAAAGATATGTCTTTCAGATCACCTAGGGGCGCAAGACGCTCGACCGTGTCGGCTACGAGAGCGGATAGATCGACTGTGTCGAACTCCATGTGATCTGCCCGAAACGTCACCATCGCATGATCAAGCAACTGACCTGCGGACCGCGAACTTTCATCCACAGCACGGATCATCTGACGTAGCGCCGTCTTATTCTCCGGTCTCTCGACACGGCGCAGCGCGATCTCTGCCTGCGCGCGCACTGTCGCAAGAGGTGTGCGGACACGATGGGCCGCTTCGGCAATGAAATCTTCAGAGCGCGTGAGCGACGTTTCAAGCCGTTCGATAAATCGATTAAGTGCCGTAACAAGCGGCACGATTTCCGTCGGCGCTTCGGCTTTCACTGGGCGCAAGTCGCTTGGCCCCCGACGCGAAACGGCGTTCGCAAGTACGTCGAGCGGGCGCAGCGTTCGACCTGTTGCAAAGGCACTCAAAGAAACCGCCAGAACGAAAAACCCAAGCCCGACAAGGAGAGCAATAAGCGAAATCCGCGCAGAGATTTCACCAAGTCCTTCCCGTGTCTGAGCAACAGTTACCGTGACATCGTTGAGGCGACCATCAACGCTGATTTTTCGTGTCAGAGTCGCCGACCTTATCACTGCTGATCGAAAAGCCTCCGTCTTGAACAAGATTTCCGCTTCGTCCGAAACATCGATTGGCAGGTCGTCGTATCCGGTCAGCGTCAAGCCATTTTGTGCGACACGATAGAAAACGCGATCATCACTAATCGCCCCGAGCATCGACAGTGCTGCATAAGGTAGTTCCAGCCCTAGAGTATTCCTTTCCGCACGGACAGCTTCTGCAATCGATGTTGTTGATGCCGCAAGAATGTTGTCCTGCATCGTTTGCGCCGCCTGCCGCGAGACCGAACGGACGGTGAGAAAAAAGACCACCGACAAAACCGCCGCGATAAGGCCGAGCTGAAAGATCAGTCGCGCTCTGAGGGATTGCCGGTTCAACACCGGCGCTACACTTCCGCCACAAGCCGGTATCCCAACCCGCGCACCGTCTCAATTTGCACGTTTCCACCCTCCAACTTTTTACGAAGTCGCCCCACATAGACTTCAATCGCATTCTCGCTGACATCTTCGTCGTAGGAAAACAATCGGTCCATCAAATGCGATTTGGAGAAGATTCTTTCAGGTGCCGCGAAGAACACCTCGGCAAGGCGCAGTTCGCGATTTCGCAGCGGTTTAGGGATTCCCGCAACCGATAGCGTCCCCGCAAGCAAATCAAGCGACGCATCACCAACCTGCTTTTCATTTCGTGCATTCCCGTCATGGCGACGCAAGACGGCTCGGCATCGGGCTTGCAATTCCGAAAAATCGAACGGTTTCGTGATGTAATCGTCGGCTCCCAAATCCAGCACTCCCACCCGGTCGCTGATCTCTGATCGTGCGGTCACAACAATCACGGGCGTACGGCGGTTATCGCGGCGATGGCGTGTCAGAAAATCTCGCCCATCTCCGTCAGGCAACATAATATCGAGCAGGATAAGGTCGTAATCCGTCGAGGCCAGATAGTCCTCGGCAGCACTCAAATCGCGAGCGGCATCAACAGCATGTCCATCGAGACTGAGCCGATCAACGACGGACGCCGACAGTTCGGGATTGTCTTCAACCAGTAGAAAACGCATGAATGAAGGCTCCGATCCTCGCGATATGACAGGTCCATGTCAGGCTCATAACGTCAGGATAGAGCACGTTTGGCAACGACCGGACAACATTTGGGAGAGAAATATCATGTCATCGTTTAATGTGACCCGCCGCCTCGCGCTGACCGCGCTTGCAGCGACCATCGGATTTGCCGCACCAACGCTTGCGGGTGGCCACCAGAAACTCGAAAGCATTCACTTTCTGATCCCCGGCGGCGCGGGCGGCGGCTGGGACGGGACGGCGCGCGGGACGGGTGAAGCCCTGACCAAATCGGGCCTCGTCGGCAAAGCCAGCTTCGAAAATATGTCAGGCGGCGGCGGCGGTAAGGCCATCGGTTATCTGATCGAGAACGCCGAAAGCCAGCACGGAACGCTGATGGTCAATTCGACCCCCATCGTGATCCGCTCGCTGACCGGCGTATTCCCGCAGAACTTTCGTGATCTGACCCTGATCGCCGGAACCATCGGCGACTATGCGGCGCTGGTTGTCGGTAAGGACAGCGATATTTCGTCGCTGGATGATTTCATGGCCGCGTATAAAAAAGACCCTTCGTCGATGGCTGTTGGCGGCGGTTCCGCACCCGGCAGCATGGATCACCTTGTTCCGGCGATGATCGTCGAAGCAGGCGGCGCTGATCCTCTGGATCTGAAATACGTGGCCTATGATGCGGGCGGCAAGGCGATGGCGGGCCTGCTGGCGGGCGAAACCGCTGTGCTTTCGACCGGCTTCTCTGAGGCCGTTGAACTGGCCGCAGCGGGTGAAGTAAAAATCATCGCCGTGACAGCACCAGAGCGCCTCGCCGATTTCCCCGACGTACCAACGGTTGTCGAGCAAGGAGTCGACGCAACATTCGTAAACTGGCGCGGGTTCTTTGCCGCGCCGGGTCTGCCAGCCGAGAAGGTTGACGCTTATCAGGCCGCGCTGGAAGACATGTACGAAACTGCCGAGTGGGAAGATGTCCGCAAGCGCAACGGCTGGGTCAATATCTATAACGAAGGCCATGATTTCCGTACCTTCCTTGAAGGTCAGGAAAAAGTCATCGGCGACCTGATGAAGAAGCTCGGCTTCCTCTGATTGCTGCAAAGGCTCCGGCACATGCCGGGGCCTTTTATCTTAGTCGGTTTGATGGAGAGTCGTCATGGCACTCGACCGCTGGATTGCTCTGGTCTTTCTGATAATCTGTCTCGCCTACGGGTACGCCGCGTTCTTTACGCTCGACGCCACCCTGCCGCCCTTTATGAAGCGCAATCCGGTCTGGCCGAGTACCTTTCCGAAGGTGCTGGCGGTGCTGGGTATTCTGACCTCGCTGTATGTTTTGCTGGGGTTTGAGAAATCCGGCGAAGAAAAAGCTCCGGATATCGATTACCGGCGGCTTTGGGATTACAACCTCGGACAAGCCGTGCTGCTGCTGAGCCTGATGGTTCTGTATGCGCTGATGTTGCGGCCTGCGGGTTTTCTGATTTCGACCTCGGTGTTTCTGATCGCCGGTTCGCTGGTTCTTGGCGAACGGCGGATCATCCTGACGGTGATTGTCGCGCTGATTGCCACCGGCTTTGTCTGGTATCTGGTTGAGGGCGTGCTCGGTATTTTCCTGCGGCCCCTGCCCTACTTCATGGGGACATAAGCGATGCTCGAAGGATTGATGATCGGTCTGTCGACCGCTTTTTCGTTTCAGAATTTGCTGATGGTGATTGGCGGCTGTCTGATCGGGACATTTATCGGCATGCTGCCCGGCCTCGGCCCCATGTCGATCATCGCGATTATGATTCCGATTGCCGTGACGATTGGCGATCCGTCGGCGGCGTTGATCCTGCTCGCCGGTGTTTATTATGGCGCGATTTTCGGCGGGTCCACCTCGTCTATCCTGATCAACGCGCCCGGTGTCGCCTCGACCGTTGCCACGAGTTTTGACGGGTATCCGCTGGCACGTCAGGGCAAGGCGGGTAAGGCGCTGACCGTTGCGGCGATTTCGTCTTTCTGCGGCGGAACGATCGGCGCGATTTTGCTGATGATCTTTGCGCCGATGCTGGCGTCGGTGGCGTTGCTGTTTCACTCTGCCGAGTATTTCGCGCTGATGGTTGTCGGCCTGTCTGCGATAGCGGCGTTTGCCGGAACCGGCCAAGTCGGCAAAGCGGTGATGATGACGGTCCTCGGCCTGATTATGGCGACCGTCGGCGAGGGGGCGCTGTTCAATCTGCCGCGCTTTACGATGGGGATTATGGACCTGCAATCAGGGTTCGGCTTTATCACGCTGGCAATGGCAATGTTTGCCCTGCCCGAAGCGATTTTTCTTGTGCTTGATCCCGCCCGATCAAAGGCCGCTGATGGGGGCGAGCAAAGCGATATTAAAGATATGAGGATCACCGGCGCCGAGGCGCGGCAGATCGCGCCTGTTATCGGCAGGCAATCCATTCAGGGATTTCTGATCGGGGTTCTGCCCGGTGCAGGCGCGACGATTGCATCATTCCTCGGGTATGCCGTCGAGCGGAACATCGCATCGAAGGCAGACCAGGCGGAGTTCGGCAAAGGGTCGCTGAAGGGTCTGGCCGCGCCGGAAGCCGCGAACAATGCCGCCTGCACGGGTTCGTTCGTGCCTCTGCTCACGCTCGGTATTCCGGGATCGGGGACGACCGCGATTTTGCTGGGTGCATTGATCGCGCTGAACGTCTCGCCGGGGCCTCGGCTGATGATCGACAATCCCCAGATTTTCTGGTCGGTGATCGTGTCGATGTATCTCGGCAATCTGATCCTGCTGATCCTGAACCTGCCTCTGATCCCCTATATCGCGAAAATTCTGGCTGTTCCCCGGACCTTTCTGATCCCGTTCATTCTGTTTTTCACATTGATGGGCGCATATATCGGGCAGAACAATGCCACCGAGTTGCTGATCCTCGTCGGACTGGGAGTCTGCGCGACAATCTTGCGGTTTGCCGATTATCCGCTGGCCCCGCTGTTGATCGGGTTCATTCTCGGGCGGATGCTGGAAGATAACTTTTCGCGGTCGATGCAGCTTTATGACGGGGTCGGCTTTATCACCGCACGGCCCATGACGATGGGCTTGCTGTTACTGGCCGTGTTCCTCGTGATTTTGCCGAGCTATCGCGCCCGGCGGGCGCGGTTGCGGGCGGCGGGGGTTGCGGACGGAGACTGAACCCCGGCTAGAACCGGTCGCGCATGCCATACCAGAGCATGCCCGCGACGAGTGCGGGCCAGCGCAACAGCTTTCCGCCCGGAAACGGCGACGTCGGGATCGTTGCCATCGTGTCGAACCGCTCGGCCTGTCCGGCGATAGCTTCGGACGCCAGCTTTCCGGCAAGGGTGGCCAGCGAGACGCCGTGCCCCGCATAGCCGGATACGCTGAGAACATTGGGCGCAACGCGCATGAAATGCGGAAGGCGGCTGCGCGTGATGGCGAGCGTTCCGCCCCAGCCGTAATCAATGCGGATATCTTTCAGCTGCGGATAGATCGCCAGCATCGGCTTGCGGACATAGCTTTTGATATCATCGGCAAAGCGATACCCATAGCTTTCGCGGCCCCCGAACAGCAGCCGTTTGTCGTCCGACAATCGCCAGTAGTTCACGACGAATTTCGAATCCGCCACGGCAACGTCATCGCGGATCAGTTCGCGCGCCAGATCATCGGGCAGCGGTTCCGTCGCGATGATGAAATTGTTGATCGGCATAACGCGGGCCGAAACCGTCTTTTCCAGATCACCGATATAGCCATTGCACGCAAGCAGCACGTGATCTGCTGTGACGCTGCCCTGTGCTGTCTCGATCCGCACCTTTGCGCCGTGATTGATTTTTGTGACACGGCTGCGCTCGAATATCTGAACGCCGGTTGCCGCCGCCGCCTTTGCCAACCCCAGCGCATAGCGGAGCGGATGCAGGTGTGCGCCTGCCTTATCGAGAATAGCAGAGTAATAGATATCTGTTCCGATCATGTCGCCAACGCCGTCGCGGTCAACGAACGTCATGCCGTCGTAGTTGTAGTGCGTGTTCAGATGATCGACTGTCGCGCGGCTGTATTCGGTGTGGTCGGGCTTGTGATCGACAAGCAGGATTCCGGGCTTTAGCTGGCAATCAATGTTGTGGCGTTTGATCAGGTCTTTGACCGTTGCGATGCTCTCAAGCCCCAGCTCAAAGAGGCGGCGGGCGTGGTCTTTGCCGAGAAGCTTTTCCAACGTCTGCTGATCGGACCGTTGATCCGACCCCGCCTGACCGCCATTGCGCCCCGACGCGCCCCAGCCGACCCGCTGGGCATCGAGAAGCACGACGCTGAGGCCGCGCTCGGCGCAGTGGATCGCGGCGGACAGGCCGGAGAACCCCGCGCCGACAATACAGACATCGGCAGTCCGTTCGCCCTTCAACGCGGGAAAGGGCGGCAGCAAGGGTGCGGTCGCCGCGTAATAGGATTGCGGATACGCGCCGTCGCGGTCATTCGCGGTCAGAAAGTCCACGATTATGCCGCGACCATCATGCCCTCGGCCTTCAGCTTTGCATGAGTGAGGTCGAGCGCCTTGACCGCCAGCGCGATGAACTTGTCGATTTCCGGTTTAGTGATCACCAGCGGCGGCGAGATAATCATGCTGTCACCGACCGCCCGCATAACCAGACCGTTGTTAAAACAGAACTCGCGGCACATCAGCCCGACAGTCCCCGTATCGGCCTTGAAGCGTGCGCGCGAAGCCTTGTCCGGTGTCAGTTCAAGCGCGCCGAACATGCCGACGATCCGCGCCTCTCCAACCAGCGGGTGATCGGCGAGGCCGAGCCACTTTTCGCGCAGATAGGGCGCAAGTGTGTTCTTGACGTTTTCGACGATGTTTTCCTCTTTGAGGATGCGGAGGTTTTCGAGCGCCGCCGCACAGGAGGCCGGATGGCCCGAATAGGTATAACCGTGAATGAACTCGCCGCCTTTTTCCTCGAGCACGTTGGCAACGCGATCCCCGACAATCGTGCCGCCAATGGGCAGGTAGCCGGACGACAGGCCCTTGGCGATTGTCATCATGTCGGGTTTGATGCCGTAATAGGTCGAGCCGAACCATTCGCCGGTGCGCCCGAAACCGCAGATAACCTCGTCGGCAATCAGAAGGATGTCATAGGCATCGCAGATGCGCTGGATCTCGGGCCAATAACTGTCGGGCGGGATAATAACCCCGCCCGCGCCCTGAATGGGTTCTGCGATGAAGGCGGCAACGCGATCAGGGCCGATGCGCTCTATCGCCGTTTCCAACTGGCGCGCGCGCTCTAACCCGAATTCATTCGGGTCGGTATCCCCGCCCTCGCCGTACCAGTACGGCTGATCTATGTGCTCGATATCCGGGACCGGTACGCCGCCCTGTGCGCGCATCGCCGTCATGCCGCCGAGCGATACCGCGCCGACAGTCGAGCCGTGATAGCTGTTGTTGCGGCCAATGATGACTGTCTTTTCGGGCTTGCCGAGGCTGGCCCAGTAGTGCCGCGCCATGCGCAGGTTCGTGTCGTTGGCGTCGGAACCCGAGACGCCGAAGAACACGCGGTTCATCCCGTCAGGCGCAAGGTCCGCAACGGTTTTTGCCAGCGCAATCGCGGGCGGGTGCGTCGTTTGAAAGAATGTATTGTAGTACGGCAGGCGCTCCATCTGGCGGGCGACGGCCTCTGAAATGGATTTGCGGCCATAACCGACATTGACGCACCACAGGCCCGCCATCGCGTCGAGCATCTGATTACCGTCCGAGTCCCAAAGGTAGATGCCGTCCGCACGGGTAATCACCCGCGCGCCCTTTGCATTCAGGTCGCCCGTATCCGTGAACGGGTGAATATGGTGCGCGGCGTCAAGCGCCTGAAGTTCTTCGGTCGGCAGATTGGTGTCAGCGAGCAGCATGGTATGGCTCCGGCAGGTTAGCTTTGGGTTACGTCAGACATTGAGAAGCAGATGCTCGCGTTCCCAAGGGCTGATGACTTGCAGGAATTCGTCGATTTCCTGAAGCTTGATGGATTTATAGACATGGCAGAACTGGCGGCCCATGACCTGTTGCACGTCCTTGTCGGCGTCGAGCGCGTCAAGTGCGGAGCGCAAATCGCGCGGCAGGGCATGGGGTAGATCATAGGCCACGCCCTTGATCGGGTCGCGCGGCCTGAGATTGTTTTTCATTCCGAGGTAGCCCGTCGCAAGGCTGCTCGCGATCCCCAGATAGCTGTTGCAGTCCATACCGGCGACGCGGTTTTCAACGCGGCGCGCGTCGGGGTCGGAAAGCGGGATGCGCAGGCCGACCGTGCGATTGTCGCTTGCCCATTCCAGATTTACCGGCGCGGCGTCGTCCGCCACAAAGCGGCGGTACGAATTGACATAAGGCGCGAGCATGCAGATTACCGAGGCGAGATGCTGTTGCTGCCCTCCCAAAAACCCCTCGAAAAGCGCACTGGGTTTGCCGTCGGGATCGCTGAATATATTTGCGCCGGTCCGGGCATCCACAACGCTTTGGTGAATGTGCATCGCGCTGCCGGGCTGTCCCTCCATCGGTTTGGCCATGAAGGTCGCGAAACAGTTGTGACGCAGCGCAGCCTCGCGAATCGAGCGTTTGAAGAAGAATATCTGATCGGCCAGTGCCAGCGGGTCGCCGTGTTCGAAGTTAATTTCGATCTGGCCCGCGCCGCCCTCCTGAATGATCGTGTCGATCTCAAAACCCTGCGCCTCGGCAAAGTCGTAAATATCCTCGATGATCGAACCGTATTCGTCGACTGCGCTCATGGAATACGCCTGACGCCCGATGCCCTCGCGGCCCGTGCGGCCTATGGGGGGTTCGATGGGCAAATCGGGGTCGACATTCGGTTTGGTGAGATAGAATTCAAGTTCCGGCGCGATCACGGGCCGCCAGCCATCCGCCTCGTATAACGAAAGGATATGTTTGAGCACATTGCGGGGGGCGAACTTAATCGGGTCGCCGCTGCGGGTTTCGACGTCGTGGATAACCTGCAAAGTGACGTCGGAGGCCCACGGCGCGGCGGTTCCGCTCCACAGCACGGGCTTGAGGACCATATCGGACTCGGTCCACTGATCCATTTCCATGCCCTCGACATCGGCCCAGTCGCCGGTGATCGTCTGATAGAAAATCGACGCAGGTAGGTAGGTCGCGCCGCCCTTAATGAACTTTTTCCACGGCATTGCTTTGCCGCGCGCGATGCCGGCGAGATCGGCAACGACGCACTCGACCTCTTCGATCGGGCGATCCCCGAGCCAGTCGCGAAACGCCTCCGGCAGTTGGTCTATCGTGAGAGACATAGGTCCTCGGCAGCGCGGCATGCGCCATAGCTTTCAAGACTATCACACAGGATAGGGCAAGCCCGCACAACCGATTGCCCGAAACCGGCTTACTGATAGTCTGCCTGCGACAACATGATTCGGGAGATCATCATGCGTTTGAAAAAGACCCTCGGGGCACTCGCCCTGAGCGCGACCGTGTTCGCAGCGACCGTACAGGCTCAGGACGAGAAAATCGTCAATGTTTACAACTGGTCGGACTATATCGACGAGTCTGTACTGGAGCAATTTACCGCCGAAACAGGCATCAAAGTCCGTTACGACGTTTTTGACTCGAACGAGTTGCTTGAAACCAAGATGCTCGCCGGAAAATCGGGGTATGACGTTGTTGTGCCGACCGGTACGTTCCTGAGCCGCCAGATTGAGGCCGGTGTTTTCCAAAAGCTCGATTTTTCGAAGCTGCCGCACGCGGCCAATATGTGGGAAGACGTGAAAAACGTGACGGCGGTCTACGACCCCGGCAATGCCTATTCCGTGAACTACATGTGGGGAACAACGGGCATCGGATATAACGAGGAAAAGGTCAAAGAGGCGCTGGGCGCGGATGCACCGACGGACTCGCTGGCGTTGTTCTTCGATCCGGCAAACATCGAAAAACTGGCATCCTGCGGCGTTCATATGCTGGACGCACCGACCGAGATTATTCCGGCGGCTCTGCAATACATCGGAGAAGACCCGAACAGCAAAGATCCCGAGGTCATTAAAAAGGCCGAAGCGGTTCTGATGGCGATCCGCCCGCATATCCTGAAATTCCACTCTTCGGAATATATCAACGCTCTGGCCAACGGCGATATTTGTGCCGCGTTCGGCTGGTCGGGTGACGTTCTGCAGGCGCGGGACCGTGCCGCCGAGGCGGATGCCGGCAACACTATCGCCTACAAAATCCCGAGCGAAGGGGCGTTGATGTGGTTCGACCAAATGGCAATCCCCGCCGACGCGCCGAGCCCTGAACTGGCACACCAGTTTATCGACTTTATCATGCGTGCCTATGTCGCCGCCGCTGCGTCAAACTATGTGAATTACGCAAACGGTAACAAGGCCGCGCAGGCTTTGCTGGACGAGGGTGTGATCGGTGATCCGGCAATTTATCCGTCGGACGAAACGATGAAGAACCTTTATTCGGTCACCGCCTATCCGCCCAAGGTCAACCGGATCGTAACGCGGATGTGGACGAAGGTAAAAACGGGCCAGTAAGCCCGCAGCCTGATAGGGGTCTGTTTCCATGGTTAACGATCCGAACTTTCGGCCATGGGACGACCCAAGCGCCGAACCTCTGATCGACATTCGTCATGTCACCAAGCGGTTCGGCGCATTCACAGCGATTGATGATCTGTCGCTGAAAATCTATCCCAGAGAATTCTTTGC
>CALGNW010000333.1 GCA_937958345.1 uncultured Neomegalonema sp.
GACCAGCTTGGCGGCATCATCGACCTGATCGGCAAGGGGGATATCTCCGGCAAGATCGGGAAGGAACTGTTCGAGATCGTTTGGACCGAGGGCGGCGACCCCGCCGAAATCGTTGAATCCCGCGACATGAAACAGGTCACGGACACGGGCGCTATCGAGGCGGCGGTGGATGAGATCATCGCCGCGAACCCGGAAAAGGTGACGCAGGCGCAGGCTAAACCGTCGATGGCGGGCTGGTTTGTCGGCCAAGTGATGAAGGCCACCGGCGGCAAGGCAAACCCGCAAGCGGTGCAGCAGATGGTCAAAGAAAAGCTCGGCGTTTAGCGCAGACAGGATGGCGCGGATCATTTTCCGCCCCGAAATCGCGTGTTTCAGGGAAAACCCGCGCCATCCGAGGGAAAACCCACGCAAAACCATGGTAAAACTCTTGAACGGCGTGGGAAAACTCTGAAATTCCCGCGCAATACCCGTGAAACGGCCCGACGAGGCCCGGGACAAGGATCACGAGCCTCACGATTTTCCGGGTGCTGCCCATCCCTTACCGGACGTGCAGTGAAGGCTCTCTCTCTTGGAGGGCGTGATCCACATGAGAGTGATGGCGATTTGTAAGCTCGAGCAGCGATCTGAACATCGGCGCTGTCGCTCTGGCATGAGACGATCCATCGGGTGGTCAACTCGCTTCAACGGCAGTTGGCGGTCCCGCGTCTGAGCCAGTCGGGCGATTTATCATGGGCTGTCGCACCCCGCACCGCACCCGCGGCGGGGGGTCCCGCGCCAAAAGCCTGCAACGCCTTTGCCGCACTCCCTGCACCTCTCAAAATTTGAAATATTCCCCACCCGGGCGCATATTCCCGCGCAACAATCATGCGAATTTCGCTGCCTGTGCTGATCGTGCTTGATCCGCCGCAAATCCACCCTTTACCGTGTCCGGACAATCAGCCGGAGACGCCCAGTGCCTCAGTCAGATCCCAGTTGCCTCGTGTCGACCGAATGGCTCGCCAAACACCTTGACGCGCCCGATGTAAAGGTCGTGGACGGGTCGTGGCACTTGCCCGATGCCCGGCGTGATCCGAAATCGGAATTCCGCGGCGCGCATATTCCCGGCGCTGTTTTCTTTGATATTGACGAGATCGCGGATACCAAATCACCGCTGCCTCATATGGCGCCCAGTCCCGAAAAGTTCGCGGCGCGCGTGCGAAAGCTCGGCCTCGGCGACGGTAATCGCATCGTGATCTATGATACGGCTGGCCTGTTCAGCGCCGCGCGCGTCTGGTGGCTGTTCCGTCTGATGGGGCACGAAGATGTCGCGGTTCTGGACGGCGGATTACCGAAATGGCAGGCCGAGGGCCGCGCGCTCGATGATCTGCCTCGCGCCCCGCGCGAGCGGCACTTTACCCCCCGCCGCGATACGACAATCATCCGCGATGTGACCGAGGTTGCGCGCGCTGCCAAACTCGGCAACGAGCAAATCGTCGACGCGCGCGCCCCGTCGCGTTTTGCGGGCGAAGCGCCCGAACCGCGCGAGGGCCTGCGTGCCGGTCACATCCCCGGTGCGCGCAATGTCTGTTATGCTGATCTGCTGGAGGACGGCGTTCTCAAACAGCCCGATGCCCTGCGCGCGGTGTTTGAAGCCGGTGGCGTTGATCTGGCAAAGCCGGTGCTGACCACATGCGGGTCGGGCGTGACGGCGGCTATTCTTGCGCTGGCGTTGCAACGGGCCGGTCATCGCGACTGGGCGCTGTACGACGGATCATGGGCGGAATGGGGCGCGTATGACGAACTGCCCGTTGCCACCGGGGCGGCCTGAACCGGCCACCCCGTTTGTCACTCAGGCAAAGATGAAGTCGTCCTGATCCAACAGGCCGACATGTGTATCCGCGACGACGATTACATCGCCGCCGACGAACACCGAAACATCCGCGCCGGTTTGCGCCAGTGTCAGATCACCGAACCCGACAGGCGCGGCCTCGTCGAACCGGCTCAGGTCAACCTTGTCCACGTTATGGACGAACCGCTCGATGCGGTCGGTTCCGTTACCCGCGAAAAACTCAAAGCTGTCGGCCCCTGATCCGCCGCGCAGAATATCGTCACCCGCGCCGCCGTTCAGCACGGTGACAGACCCCGACGCCTGCAGGATATCGTCGGTTTCAGTTCCCTGAATCTGCTCGACATTCACCCAGGTATCGCCCGCCGCCTGTCCGGTATTGGCCGATTGGTCACTATAGAGCAGGCCCTCGAACAACGCGGCGAACCCGACCACTTCGGTCGTGTGTGCGGTTTCGTCATCGCGCGTGGTTTCCTCGTCAATGAACACCTGCGCGCCGTTTTCATCCAACGCTGTCGTCCTGACATTCGCGGTATCGCCGCCATCCGTCGTTTGCATCTGGGCAAGGAAAATCGGATCATTGGCAAAGTCACTGTCGAACGCGACATTCGTTCCGGTGTGCGTGACGCTGTCTCCGGTATCGCCGATCAGCACGCCATCCGCCGCTGCGCCGCCCTGTTGAATGGCGATGAACGAGGCGGTCTCATCCCCGTGGGGCACATTACCGGCGGGCCGTTGATAGGCCTCTTCTTCCTGCAGCCGTACTTCGAATCCGTCTGCGGTGACATTGCCCAGCCGTGCCTCGGCGGGGATATCCGAGTTGTCGCTGCTAAGCTGAGCAAAGACAACCGGCGTTCCTTCGAAGGCGGCATCGAACTGGACACCAGCAGTTTTCAGGCCGTCCACATCCGCAAATCCGGCAGAGACACGCTCGCCGTTTGATGCCAGCACATGGTCGCCCGTTTCAATCGCCATCCAGCTGACGGTTTCTGTCGGGTGGTATCCGTTCAGGTAAATCCACTCGTCAATCTGAAACTCGAAACCGGTCGAGGTGACATTGCGCACCTGTGTCGCGACGGGATGCACGCCATCGTCGGTGACCGGCCCCAGATTAACCACCGGATTGTCGAGCGCGCGCTCGAAATCTACGCGGAACCACTGGTCGCGGGTTTGCTGCTCAAAGGTGACGTTGCCCGCCTCGCCGATAACGCGCGTGCTGCCGGCGTCGAAGTTACCGTTCGATCCGTTGCCGCCATTACCGCCGCCCTTGCCGCTGTTGCCGCCGTTCTTGCCATGGCCGTTGCCGTTGCCGTTGTTGTTGATGCCGGTGCTGGTTGCGGTTCCGCTCGTGCCGGTTCCCGCGTCGATCAGAGACTGGCCGTAGATCAGTCCGCCCTCCAGCGCGGCATAGCCGACCGCCTCGTCCGCCGGGTGATCCGCACCATCCAGCGACTCTTCCTCCTCGATGAAGAACCGCGCACCGTTTCGCGCGGCCACGTCAAGGCGCGCCCAGGACGGATCTCCGCCGTTAAAAGTCTGAATGTCGGCCATAAAGACCAACTCGGCTTTGTTCGAAAAATTGCCGCCATAGAAAACTGTATGCGGGTCTTCGTTCAGTGTTTCAGGGGTGATACCCGTCAGAAAATCCTCGCGCGTTGATCCGCCCAGATCAATCGCGATCCAGCCGATATCCTCGGCCTCACGTCCCGGCGCGGCCTCTTCATTTTCCAGCGAGATTTCAAAGCTGTCGCCGTCCACACTCCGCATCCGCGTGACAACCGATGCCGCGTCATTCGTGGTGACAACCTGCGAAAACACCGTCGGCCCGGTGTCGAAACCGGCTCCCAGATCGACCTCGGCAAAATTCATTGTCGCGGTCGTCTCGCCCGCGGTGATCGTCAGACCGTTCTCCAGCGTATGTGTACCGCTTTCGACGGCCAGCCAGTTCAGCGTTTCCGCGCCGTGCAATCCGTCCTGATTCCACCATTCTTCTAGGCGAACTTCGAATCCGCTATCATCCAGATTGCGGACCCGCGCGGTGACCGGATCATCGTCGTTGCCCGAGATACCCCCGATAACGACCTGCGCATTCTCCAGCGTTTGCGCAAAATCAACCCGCACCCACGCATTGGTGCTATCCGCTGAGATCGTCAGACTTCCCGCCTCGCCGATAGCGTCCAGCTCGACTCCGACGCCCTCGGTGGTCAGGTCCGAATAGGACGAGATGTCATAGCCGTCGCCGCCGTCAATCGCATCCGCACCCGCACCGCCGTACAGCACATCACTGCCGCCGTCGCCGTTCAGGATGTCATCGCCTTCACCGCCAAAGATGAAATCCGAATGTTCGCCGGCGCTGATCGTGTCGTTACCGGCATCGCCATAGGCAAAATCAATTCCCTCGCCCAGCAGGATCACGTCATCACCGTCGCCGCCATAGACCAGATCCTGGCCGTCGCCTGCGTCGATCACGTCACTGCCGGTTCCGCCGTCAATCTGGTCGCCGCCGCTTCCGCCGATGATAAAATCGTCTCCGGCGTCACCGTTCAGCGTGTCGGCGCGATCACCGCCGTCGATGGTGTCATTGCCGTCTCCGCCGTTCAGCGTGTCGCGTTCGCCGCCGCCCGACAGAAAATCGTCGCCGCCATTGCCGAAATAGACGTCGGCTGCGGCTGTGCCGCTGAACGTGTCGGACCCGTCCGTGCCTTGGGTCGGATCAATGTCCTGATTGTCGGTCCCGCCGGTGATGTCGATATCCAGATCGACGTTGATGTCACCAAAGCTGAAATCAATCTCAAAATCGATTTCGCCCAGATCAAACGTCAGATCGCCCGTGTCGAATCCGAATTCACCGTCCATTGCGCAGCACTCCCCGATATTTTTCGACAAATTATCCGGGTTCAGTTAAAGCGCGGTTCGTGAAACGCGGGTTCTGTAAAAATTTAGCAAACTTCGTGGTAAAGTTAGCCTTAAGGCGCTGAAACTTCGATGGAAAATACACCGTCCACGGGCGACGAATACCGCCCGCTACCGTTGGCGTACTGAATGTCCACACGCAGGGCGACGTCCAGATTAATGGCGCGGTCCAGCCGTATGCGGTTTTGCGGTATGGTGAACCGGCTGGCGAAATGACCGGCATAGTCCGGCTTGCCGCGCGCCTCCCTGATGGCCAGCGCACCGTTGGCGGCGGGGTTGATAAGCACACCTTCATTGGCGGCTTTGACATCGACAACAAACCCTTCGCCGCGCCCTAATCCGCGCAGCGAGCAGGCATCGTTGATGACAATATCAATCGCACTGCTGTCCGCTTTATTCAGGATGGTATCCGCTGCAAAGCGTGCCTCGATCCGCTGGGCCGCCCCGCCATATGTCCTGACAGTATCGGCAGATTGCCCCTCAGGCCTGCCCGCGGCCAGCACTTGCGCGGTGTCGAGCGTATACTCGATCTGCTCGACACAATTCAGAATGATGATCGGTTCGATTTCGATTTGCAGACGCCGCGTCTGCGCCTCAATTGCCCCGGCAGGGACGGTAGACAAAAGCGCGGCGCACAGGATGATGCGAGCGGGCAGGGCGGTTATCATAGCGCACTCACCGTTTTCTCCTCGACCTGCGGTTCCGAAGACTTGCCGACTTTCAAATCGCTGCCGAACAGATACTCGCTGCCGATCTCGATACTCCGCGACGCGCCCTCCCAAATATCGAGCGCATGCAGCGTGTACGTTCCGGGGCGCAGCCCGTCCATACGGAACAGCCCGAACTGGTTCGACCGCGCCCGCGCGACGACGTCGCCGTCGCTGTTCGTCATGTGCAGCGGAACCTGCGCGACGGGCTCGCCGTCCGGTCCCGTTATGCGGCCTGCGGTTCCAACCTCGACGGCGAGCGAGAAATCAACGGGTGTCACCGCGCCGGGGGCGACCTTGGCATAGATCGCGTCGGTATCCACGACCAGGTCAATCGGCAGATTATCGGCCTCTAATTCGACCGAGTGGATGCCCTTGGGCACATCCGACAACCAATAACTGCCATTGTCTTCAACCTGTCCCAGCGGCTTGCCGTTGACGATAATTTTCGCGCCTTTCAGGTCGTCCTCATACAATTCGAATCCGGCGGGGACCTGTATCTGTCCGGCCAACCGGCCAAGGCGCGGATTGGTTGCCTGACGCGGTGCGGCAGAAAACGTGCCGTTCGCCAGACCCAAATCGAGCGACAGGCCCAGTGACCCGAACATCTCGCTATCACCGTCATCAAATTTGCGCAGACCCGCATCGGCAAAGGCCGACACGCCGGGGCGCAGTTCATAGCGCAGGCCGGCCGAACCGGTACTGCTTGTCTGGTTCCGTTCGCCGCGCAGTTGCCAGATCACCGGCAGGCCGAACAACTGATCGCCCTGCAGGCCCATTGCCACGCCGAATCCGTCGTCGTCTTCATCATAGCGCGCTTCGAGGCTGATTTCGGTATTGCCGGTTGGTTCGGTTTTGAAATCATACGATATCCGCGCAAAACCCGCGCCCTCGTAAAAAACCTGAAGGTTCACATCCTTGAACGGCTCGGCCCGCGCCTCGATCCGGTATTCGCCCTCGCGGTTCGGACGTGCGGCAAATGACAGACCGTCGCGCACCCGCCACGTTGCAAAGGGCAGCACATAGCTGGCGTCCAGGTTATGTCTTGCAATCGCACCAAAGCGCAGTTGGCGCGAATGGTTATAGGCCAGCTCGGCATAATGATCCTCGGTGATACCGTCGCCGTTTCCGACCAGCGGATCGGCTTCGGTTTCTTTGCGATAATTCGCCCTCAGGTTCAGCGACGCTTTTCCGGCCTCGCCGTAATACAATGCTTCGAACGCGCGTGATCCGTCATCCGACAGTGCCGCTGCGCCATACACTGTTCCGAGTTTTCCCAGCCCGAGTGCCGCCCCGACAACGCCCTCTAAACGCTTTTCCTCATCATAGGCGACGCCGCCCTCAACGGTCAGCCCGTCCAGCGGAGCATAGCGTGCGCGCGCAAATCCCGCTGCGCTGCGCGTCTTGTCCTCGGTGTTGAACAATCCGCCGCTCATACCCGCTCCGGCGACGACATTGAACGATCCTTTCGGTGCCAGAAAATTATTGGCGGTGATAACGTCGCGCACGGTTTCAACCCGGTTGTTGGACAGGGCTTCGAACACCCGCACCTCGACGTCATTGCGCCTTTGACCGAACAGCGGGCTTTCCAATTCATAGGTTCCGTCGACGCCGATCAGTTCTTCGGCAACAACAATATCGTCGATGACCAACTCGACCCGTCCTCCCGGCGGACCCTCGCCGGTATAAAACCGCCCCGCGCCGTTGCCACGGTTCAGCAGAACGCCGTTGACGTCTTCGATCTGTTCGAACGTGTCCTGTTGGTTTGAATAGGCGACCTGCGCGCCTGTCATATCGACAACATCGACCAGCGGATGAATACCCGCCTGCTGTCTGCCGATAAGGGCCCAGACATTATCCGTGACCTCGCGCAGCCAAGCATAATCCGTCACTTCATAGTCTTCGTCCGTACCGGCATAACCCAACCGCCAGACCCCGCCAAAGGCATGGCCGTTTGTGATCAGGCGGCTCGAAATGCCGACCTCGTCTGTGGCATCGGAATATGTCGTGAACAGGTCGCCGTGCAGGCTGGTCATGCCGATAATCGGCGGCATCACGTCGGGTTCGATCTCGGGCACATCATCGCCGCCCGCCTTCAGCGGATCATCAGGATCCCAGGGCGGTTCCAAAACCACGGCATAGTATTCGACATCAAAGCGGACACCGACGCTCAGCGTTTCCATCAGAAAATCCTCGCTGACAAAGTCGGTTCCCTCAACATCACGCATCGATGCGGCATCAATTTCCAGCGACCCGATCGGGGTATCCAGAAACATGCCGCTGTCTTCTTCTCTCAGGCGCGTATTGATTGCGCTGAATGTCTCCTTGGCGGGCAGCAGGAATTTTCCGCCCTCAACCAGAACATCGACCGCGTCTTTTTCTTCGGTCCCGATAAAGATACCCAGCAGGGCAAGGCCGTCTTCCAGCTCTTCCCGGCCATCGTCCTGTGCATGGGCGATGCCCGCCATCGCCATGCACATGACAAGGGCAAGCGCCGGGACAATCCGTGACAGTGCCGGCCTACCGTTCGGAAACATCAACATCAATGTCGACGTCATAAAAGCCCGCAAGCCCGATGCCCGATGCACGGCCCTGTGCGGTAAAACCGCCCGAGATAATTCTGTACCGGCTGTCTTCGCACAGAACCCGCGGGGCGCTGGCGATCAGGCGGACCGGAAACCGCTGGGTGTCCTCATCGCGGGACACCGCGAAACCGGCCCTGTCCGATCCACCCGCGACCCAATAGCGTACCTCCAGATCAAACGGCCCGACCGAGCGTGCGACTTTTATACGCCAGAAATCATCGATGACCCGCTGAAAGGTCAGCGTCCCGCCCTGTGAAATCAGGCTCATCGCTTCGCGTGACGATAAAGTCTCCGCCTCGGCGGGGCCGCCCATATCAATCATTCCGGGGCGCTCCATGCGCAGGTCATCGCGGCAACTGCCCGCATGGGCAACGCCCCCCGCACCTACCGGCACGAGGGTTCCCATGACAAAAAGGACAGCACGAGCCGACATCGGTGCTTATAGTCCGTAACTGCTGGAAACCGGCGCATCGCCCAGCTTGCCCAGCAGGAATACTTTCCGCTGACCTTGCGTGGCATTGGCGGGAAGCTGCTGCACGATCACTCGGCGCGCACCCGGCAGAACCGGCGTCTGCACCATAATTCCGGCGGCCAGCGTTCCGGGTGCAACAACATCTTCCGATGGCTTGCGGCTGTCAGCGATGCCCTGCAACAGGGTTCGCGCGGCGGCGTCGCCCGGATACGTGCTGGCATCCCAAACCGCATACAGTCCCTTGAACCGCGCATGTGCATTGCCGGTGTTCTGAATATCGAGGGTAAGCCCGCGCTGGTCCGAGCTGACCGAGTGCAGCGTCGCCGCACGATCGGCCTCGCCGACCTGACCGTAAACAACGACACCGAGACGGAATTTGAAACTCAGGCCGTCGGCGGTGGTCGTGGTCTTGTCTTCGTTCAGGAAAATCACGGCACGGTGTTCACCTGATTGCGGCTCTACCTGCGGGCGAATGGCAAAGCGCATGGTGCGGCGACCGCGCGCCGGAATTTTAACCCGCGTCGGATTAATGGCGATCCACTGGTCGAGAGATTGCTCGGTCGGCGGCAGCACGCGCAGCTGGTTATTTTCGTCCAGATCAAAGTTCGCCAGATCAATGCCGATTTCGACTTCGCGGTCGGCGCTGTTGACGATTTCCAGCGTCTGCGTCTTGCGTTCATTATCAATGCTGAGTTCGAACCGCGCAGGTGATACAGCAATTTCAAGGGCCGAAGCGGGCGGGGCGACCGAGGCTCCGAACCCGAACGAGACAGCGAGCAGGGCAAATAAGCGACGCATAGCGTTCCTCCGAGAGTTTGTTCTTCCGGACGCCCACCATGGTTTAGAATCGGTGCATCCGCGATGCTCTCGGTTATGGCCCGTTAGCGTAAACAGGCTCTAAAACATTGTACGAAAATTAGAGTCGGATTCTCGGTAAATACCCCTGAAAAGTGTAACGCCGCCCCGAATTAACGGTGCGGCGCTCAACGCTTTGATGCGTATTATTCAGGTGTCGCGGTGACGGCTGGATCAGTTACCGGTCACGGTGATCGTGAACAGACCTGCTTTCGAGTAGTTACCCGGGGTCGTTGCGTCTTTCAGTTCCAGCGGAATTTTAACCGAAACCGGCGTTGCCGCAGCACCGAGGCCGAGGCCGGTGTTCACGGTGTCGGTCGTGTTGCCCGAGGCAAGCGTGATGCCTGCCGCATCGATGAAGGCCGTACCGTTCATCAGTTTCGAGTCCGCAGGCTGGGTAACAACAACATCAACACCGTTGGTGACGAGTGCGCGGAACGCACAGACGTTGTTAAGGTTCAACGTAACAGCCGACTTCGCGGTGCTGGTCTGCTCGGAGGACGTTGCGCCGAGATCTTGGGTCAGCGACGTCACCTGTGCGGATGCACCCAGGCTAACCGGACCGGCGCCAAGCGCAGCCTCAAGGCCGCCAGCACCAACATTCACGGAAACCGAGTCATAGCAGTAGAGCGCAATGATCGACGGCAGTTGAACATCGACATCCGTGCTCAGCGAAGCAGCTTGAACACCAGTAGCAGACGTGGCGAGAACAGCGGCAGCAGCAACAGATTTGATGAATTTCGACATAAGTAGTCCCCTTGGATTGACGTTAGGTTGT
>CALGNW010000334.1 GCA_937958345.1 uncultured Neomegalonema sp.
GCCGAGTGCCTCTTGTTTGACAAGGCCAAGCCGGATCATATCGCGCCCGTCATCAAAACCTTGTTGGATGCGGGCTGTGCCGTGCGCGGCGATGCGTCCGTCCAAGCCGTCGATGACCGCGTCGAACCCGCCGCAGAGACCGATTTCGGCTTTGAGTTTCTCGACACAATCATCGCTGCAAAATCAGTTGATGGGGTGGAGGGCGCGATTGCTCATATCCGCCAATACAGTTCCAGCCATACCGAAAGCATCATCACCGAAGACGACGCCACCGCCGAGCGGTTCTTTTCCCGCATCGACAGCGCGATCCTGATGCGCAACGCCTCGACCCAATTTGCCGATGGCGGCGAATTCGGCATGGGCGCGGAAATCGGCATCGCCACCGGAAAAATGCACGCACGCGGCCCCATCGGAGCGGAACAACTGACCAGCTTCAAATACCTCGTCGAAGCGGAGTGCGCCCTGCGTGATTAATCCCCTGTATCTGTCATTCCCGCGAAAGCAGGAATCTCAAACCGTCATAAGACCCCCGGTCAAGCCGGGGATGACGCCAAATCGCGCGGCCCCATCAAAGCGGAGCGCCGCTGCGTGATTGATCCCCTGCATCTGTCATTCCCGCGAAAGCGGGAATCTCCATCCGCCATAAAGATCCCCGATCAAGTCGGGGATGACACGGGACAGCACCAACGATGAAATTAGCTTTCATGGGCAGTCCCGATTTCGCCGTTCCCGCCCTCGACGCCCTCGTCGAAGCGGGGCACGACGTCGCTGCCGTTTACGCACAGCCCCCCCGCCCCGCCGGACGCGGCAAGAAAGACCGACCCACCGCCGTTCACGCCCGCGCTGACGCGTTGGGGCTAGAGGTCCGCACGCCAAAATCCTTGCGCGATCCAGAGGCACAGGCCGCTTTCGCCGGGCTTGATCTCGATGTTGCGGTGGTCGCGGCCTACGGTCTGATCCTACCTCAGCCCATCCTCGACGCGCCCAAGCATGGCTGTCTCAACATTCATCCTTCCGCGCTGCCGCGCTGGCGCGGGGCGGCCCCGATCCAGCGCGCGGTGATGGCGGGCGATACCGAAACCCAAATCTGCATCATGCAAATGGAGGCGGGCCTCGATACCGGCCCCGTCCTAATGCGCGAGGATGCGGTGATCCGCCCTGACGAGACCGCCGCCGATCTGCAAAATCGACTTGCGGTCGATGGCGCGCGCTTGCTGATCAAAGCCCTCGCACAACTCGACAGCCTGACACCGATCCCGCAAGCCGAAGACGGCGTCACGTATGCGGCCAAGATCGACAAGGCCGAGGCCCGTATCGACTGGACCCTCCCGGCATCGCAAGTGCGCGCGCATATCCACGGCTTATCGCCCTTCCCCGGCGCATGGTGCGAGGTGCAGGGCGAGCGTCTGAAAATCCACACTGTTGCAGTAGAATCGGCCACGGGCGACCCTGGCACAACGCTCGATGATGCGGGTCTGATTGCCTGCGGCACAGATGCCCTGCGCCTCATCCGCGTTCAGCGCGCGGGAAAGCCAGCCATGGCGTTAGAGGCCGTATTGAACGGCTTTCCGCTTCCGGCGGGTGAAACCCTCGCATAACGCGTTCACAGCCCCTACATACGCTGGATAGCGGACAAAAGGAGCGCGGCGCATGTTTTTCATTCTTTTCATCATCATCGGTGCAGTGCTCGGCTATGTCGCGGCCCCGCGTGTCCGGATTGAACCAATGATAGGCGGCGGTCTCGGGGCAGTCGGCGGATTAATCGGCGGTGCTGTGTTGAAGTTTCTTTTCCCGTTAATTCTGGGTCTTGTCGGCGCGGCCTTAGGCGCACTCATTTTAATTTACGGGTATAAAGAATACCAGAAACGAAGCTAATCTCCGACTTGCCCGATCCGGATTAAATTAAATGCAAGTGCATTATATTTACTATTCAATTACTTGGTATACTTAATTCTTTATCAGGTCCATGCGCCTACCCTTGGTGACGGGGAGGCGGATGTTGTGTTAATCAAATTTGACATTTGGGATATTGCAAAGCGGTTCAAGCCCGCAAGCTTCAGTCTTTTGTGCATCGCCGTTGCAACGTTTCTTGCCGTTTCGGTTTCGCATCTATTCTGGTACGCGCTGACAGGCGCAGTACCTGACGGCCTCACGATTGTCGCGGGCGGCGCTGCAATTATCGTAGCGTTGCCGCTCGTTAATTTTTTCACAGACTCGGTCTACAGCCTGCACAACGCGAACGAGCGACTGCTGAATACCAAGACCAAGCTGAATTTCAAAAACGAAGAACTCGCAAAAACACGCGACGCTGTGTCCGAGTTGAACATGGACTTGGAGGCACGCGTCGCCGCCCGCACCGCAGAATTGGAGGCGGCGCTTCGCGAGGCTGAGAAAGCGAACGCTTCGAAATCAATTTTTCTCGCGAACATGAGCCACGAACTACGGACACCGCTAAACGCGATCATCGGATACGCCGAGATGATCGCCAACCGTCACAAATTATTTGCCGACATGCCCTCTGAAAGGCTCGACGATTACGCGACCGCCATTTTCGCATCCGGCCATCATCTCAACGCCATGGTCAATGACTTGCTGGACCTCTCGCGTATCGAGTTTGAACAATTCGACTATGAACCGGTCGCGATCCCGGCCAAAGACCTGATCAATGAAGTCCTCGCAGAACTCGGTCCGAAGATGATCGCTCGCCATCAGACCGTCGACATAGAATTGGCGGGTGACGACGTCACCCTCTATTCGGACCGCCGTGCGACGCATCAGATCCTGACAAATCTGTTGTCGAACGCGCTGAAATATTCCCATGAAGGTCAAAGCGTTACAATTTCGGTCGAGCGCGCCGCGACCATGACCAGCTTGATCGTCACCGATTACGGTATCGGCATGTCCGAAGACTCAATCGCGAAGGCAACCGAACCATTCTCACGGTTTTCCAATGCCCATATTGCATCGGGCGAAAGCATCGGTCTGGGGCTTTCGATCGTGAATAAACTCTGCAATGTTTTGGGCAGTAAACTTTCGCTCAACAGCATCGACGGCAGCGGTACGATCGCCCGCGTCGATTTTCCAAGCCGCTCGTTGCAAGTCGATACGGCCCCGGCACTCGCACTCGCCAGCTGATCAGGGTCAGGCCCGTCCGTGCGGTTCCAGAAAATCAATCTCCGGCCCCGCAGGGACGACACCGCTCCCGTTTATCATCCGATGCGATGCATAATAATGGTACTGGATATGATCGAAATGCGTCGTCCCGGCGATACCCGGCATCTGATACAGCTCACGGGTATAGGCCCATAAGTTCGGATACTCGCGCAGGTCCCGGATGTTGCATTTGAAATGCCCGACATAGACTTTGTCGAACCGGATGAGGGTCGTGAACAGCCGCCAATCCGCCTCGGTAATCGTCTCACCGCAGAGGAAGCGATTGGCGGCGAGGATGCTCTCTAACCAATCCAGCGCCACGAAAAGCGCCCGCAGGTTTTCCTCATAGACCTTTTGCTTGGTCGCAAACCCGGTTTTGTAAACGCCGTTATTCACATCGGAGTAAACCCGCGCATTGATCGCATCAATCTGGTCACGCAGCGCGTCGGGATAAAGATCAGGCCCGCTCGCAAGATCACCAAACCCGCTGTTCATCATCCGAATAATCTCGGAGGATTCATTAGACACGATTGTCTCGCGCGTCTTGTCCCACAGGATCGGCACGGTCACCCGCCCCGAATAGTCCGGCATCGCTCGGGTATAAAGCTGATGCGTGAAATCGAACCCGTACAGCCGGTCTCCGGTCGCACCTGCGAAGTCCGCCCCGAACTCCCAGCCGTTTTCCAGCATCAACGGGTGAACGGCACTGACGTCTATATGCTCTGTCAGTCCTTTCAGCGTCCGAAAGATCAGCGCGCGGTGGGCCCACGGGCAGGCGTAGGAAACATACAAGTGATAGCGCCCCGACTCCGCGGGGTGCTCTGCGTCTCCGATCCAGTTGCGAAACGCGGCTTCACTGCGTTTGAAGGACCCGTCCGACGTATCGTACCACTGGTCTTTCCATTCACCGTTTACGAGCAGACCCACGGGCTCTCCTTACTTAAGTCAGGTATTTCTCAAACCAGGCAATCGTCCGGTCCCACGCGAGCTCGGCCTGCGCCTCGTCGTAACGCGGCGTCGAATCGTTATGGAACCCGTGGTTCGCATTCGGGTAAATATATGCCTCATAGGTTTTGTCATGCGCATCCAGCGCGTCCCGATACGCGGGCCAGCCTTCGTTGATGCGTGTGTCCAATTCGCCAAGCTGGATCAGCAAGGGCGCCTGAATTTTCGGCACGTCCACGGCGGCGGCATGTCGACCATAGAACGGGACCGACGCCGCCATTTCCGGATAGGCCACGGCCAGCGCGTTGCAGACACCGCCACCATAACAGAATCCGACTGCCCCGACCTTGCCGGTAGAATCTTCACGTTCGAGCAGATGTTCGAAACCGGCGAAGAAATCATTCATCAGCTTTTCGCGATCAACAGTACGTTGCAACTCTTTGCCATCCGCATCATTGCCGGGATACCCGCCGACCGACGTCAACCCGTCAGGCGCAAGCGCCATAAATCCGGCCTTGGCAACCCGCCGCGCCACATCTTCGATATAGGGATTGAGGCCCCGGTTTTCGTGGATCACCAAAACAGCAGGCAGCGGTCCGGTCGCCTTTGCGGGCTTGACCAGATACCCGCGCACATCTCCCGTTCCGTTCGGCGAGGCGTAGGTGATGTACTCGGGCGTAATATCAGGATCATTGAACGACACCTGCTCGGCGAGCGCATAGTCAGGGCTCAGCATCGACAGCAGCGCCGCGGCGGTCACTCCGCCAACAGCAAACCGCTTCGCCTTGTCCAGAAATTCGCGTTTGGTGATCTTTCCGTGCGCGTAAAAGTCATACAGATCGAGAAGGTCCTGATCGAAGTCCTTGGCTGTCATACGCTTCATGGTGAATCCTCTTTTCCTGTTACCGGAGAAGTAGACCGATTCAACGAACAGACAATTCAGCAGCGAAATTCTAGACCGGCAATCTGATAGAGCGTCAACCAAGGTGCGACGTAACCCACCCCTGCATAATCGGGTGGCGGACCTCCAGTTCAGTGGTCACAGCTTCGAACGTATCGAGCCATTGACGGTACTCGGTCACGCGCGCGGGCCACTCAATCGGTGCTTTCAGCCCACCGCAAATCGCGTCGATCCAATCAAACGTCACCGGCAATCCGCAATCACCAAGTGTCATCATATCGGTCGGTGCAAGCGGGTCTTCCAGCATCCGCGCAAGCTGCGCCAGCCGCGCTGTCACGCCGTCTGTCGCCGCGTCAATGTCTTCGGCGGAACCGCCCCCCGCCTTGACGATAGGGAACAACGCACGCAGCGCCGGCTCCAGCCGCGTGTCATGGAACCGCGACCGCTCTCGCGCCTTTGATCTCTGGTCCAGCGCAACCGGCATCATCGGCGGATCAGGAAAGGCTTCTTCGATGTATTCGGCAATCGCTTCACTGTCGCTAAGGACAAGGTCACCGTGAACGAGTGCAGGCAAATTTCCCGAAGGGACAATTTGTTTATACGCGTCCGACCCGCCACCACCGACAGGCGGCTCTTCGCGAAACGCCAAACCCTTGTGGCGCAGAAGAATCCGTGTCTTGGCGCAATAAAGACTGTGGTCGGTCGCATAGAGAAGAAGCATAAAAGGAAACCGCCTTGTTGGCGTTATTCAGCGCAAGTTTTAAGGGTCGGCCCGTAAACAGGCTGACCCTCGTTCGTTGATGCGTTCAGGCGACCCTCGCCGCCGGGTGTGAACGTCTGACATGTCTAGTTTGACAGCTGCCACTTCTTGCCGAGGTCTTCAAAAAAGCCCTGCTCGGTTTTCAGCGTGATCCATGTGTTCATGTAGTTGATCCACACCTGATCATCCTGCGGCAACAGCATCGCAATCGGCGTTCTCGCCTTTGGTGCAGACACGGGAACAACCATCATCTGGCTGTACTTCTCGACCAGCTTATAGGCTTCTACGTTCGACGTAATGTGCGCGTCTGCACGACCCGCCAGTACTTCCTGAAAGTCACGCGCGGGGGCTTCGACGATCTTGTACTTCGCATCGGGGAAAAACTCTTTGACCTGTTTTTCCTGCGTCGTGCCCAGCGTCGCCGCCACGGTCACGTCGGCATTATTCAGATCTTCCCAGTCGGAAAACTTGTCGGCGTTCTTTTTCAGCATCAGCGGCACGGTCGCCAGCGAGAAGTAGCTGGTCGTGTATCCGGCGGCCTTCGCGCGGGCCGGCGAGATCGAAGCCGACCCCGTAATGTGATATTTGCCGGCGGTAACGCCCGAAACCAGCGTCTTCCAGTCGGTCGGTACGAACTCGACTTCAACGCCGAGGTCTTTGGCCAGCTCGGTCATCACGTCAATGTCATAGCCGGTATAGCTGTTGGTCGCGATGTCCTTCATCGTCATCGGATTCCAGTCGCCCGTCGTTCCGACCTTCAGCGTCCCGCTATCAAGAATTTCTTTCAAGGCGGATGCAGCTTGGGCCTGCGCGGTGAAAGCAACGAGTGAAAGCGCTGCCACGGCCGCTTTAAGGAATGTCATTTTTCGTCTCTCCTATCGTCGGCGGGTGACACCGTGTCACCCTCCCCAGGTCGCACAATGCCGGAACGCGCCTTGCGCGGGTTCTGCTGTCATGCTTTGAGGAACATAGCACTGGGTTAGGGAAAGTCATGCCGCGTACTGATACCGCGCCAATTATCAGCCTCAGCGGCGTATCGAAACTGTTCGGAACGTTTAAGGCCCTCGATCAAGTCTCGCTAGACGTGCGCGAGGGCGAACGCGTTGTCGTATGCGGCCCCTCCGGTTCCGGCAAATCAACCCTGATCCGCTGCGTGAACCGTCTCGAAAAGCACGACGCGGGCGAGATTTCGCTGGATGGTGTCGTCTTGGGCAACACCCGCGCCAGCGCCAAAGTCATCGCCGATACTGTCGGGATGGTCTTTCAACAGTTCAATCTGTTCCCGCATCTGACGGTGCTGAATAACCTGACGCTGGGTCCGGTCCGCTCGCGCGGCATGACCGAGGCCGAAGCCGAGACACTCGCGATGAAATATCTGGAGCGCGTGAAAATCCCGGAACAGGCACACAAGTTTCCCCGCCAGTTGTCAGGAGGCCAGCAACAGCGCGTCGCCATTGCACGGGCCTTATGTATGGAACCGCGCGTGATGCTGTTCGACGAACCCACCAGCGCACTCGATCCTGAAATGATCAACGAGGTGCTTGATGTGATGGCTGAACTCGCAAGCAGCGGCATGACGATGATTTGCGTCACCCACGAAATGGGCTTTGCGCGGCGCGTAGCGGATACGATGGTCTTCATGGATAAAGGACAAATCGTCGAAACCGCCCCGCCGGAGATATTCTTTACCAATCCGGAAAGCGCGCGGTGTCAGGACTTCCTTCAAAAGATACTGCCGCACTGATGGCCAGTTTTCCCCGATCCGCCCGGTGGCTTTGCCTCATCGCCCTGATCCCCGCGCTCGGCGCGTGTTCGGATCGATGGGGTTGGTACGTTGTCAATCCGACAACGTCATCGGGCTGGACGAACCTGACATTCCTGATGAGCGGGCTGTGGTACACGATTCTGCTGTCCGTAACCGCCATCGCTATCTCGATTGTGCTCGGGCTGCTGGTGGCCCTCCCGGGCCTCTCAAAAAATCCGTTCCTTCGCGCCCTGAACCGCATCTATGTCGAGATCGTCCGCGCGCCGCCGATCCTTGTCCTGATTTTGTGGGTCTATTACGGACTACCCCAAGCGGCCGATATTGAGATCAGCGTGTTCTGGGCGGGTGTGTTTGCGCTGGCGCTATCGGACTCGGCCTTCGAAGCCGAAATCTACCGCGCCGGAATCCAAAGCATCGACAAGGGCCAGTACGAAGCGGCACAGACGATCTCGCTCGGCTACGTCGATACGATGCGCTACGTGATTCTGCCGCAGGCAATCCGCCGGATTCTGCCCGCAATGGGCAACCAGTTCGTCTATATGCTGAAAATGTCGTCGCTGGTATCCGTCATCGGCATGCAGGAGCTAACGCGCAAGGCAAACGAATTGGTGACGGCGGAATACCGTCCGCTCGAGGTTTATTCGATCCTGGTACTCGAGTATCTGGTGCTGATCCTCGTCGTCTCGGCGCTGGTTCGCTGGTTCGAGAGACGGCTGACGGAGGGCGAGGCACGCTGACCAGACCCGCCGGGCTCGCCGCCTACCGCATTCAGTAGCGGATACTCGCCGGAATTTGCTGACGGCCCCGCCTTGGGTCATTCGCCAGCAGAGCGTGCGAGACAACCCGCTCCACCCCGGCAATCGTTGCCGCAAGCTCGGCAACGTATTCCAGTTCACTCCGGTCTCTCGCAACGCCGAGGATGTAGACGGTCGCGTTGACCGTCTCGAAGTCAAAATTGCTGTCCGCAACATCCAGCGCCGTCAGCAGGCGGAACCGCAACTGGTTCGAGATGCGCGCGTCATTCAGAAACGCATAGCCGCTTTGCTCTTCAGCCACCTGCAATTCATTGACAACATCATTCACGCCATTGATTTGCCAGGCAATCTGAGACGCACGAACACGGTCCTGCGGGGTCCTGATGGTCCCGACAATCAGAACGCGGCCCTCGTGCACCTCTGTCGCCATTTCGGCAAAATATCGCGGAAACTCGCGGCCCATGTCGCGCTGAAGCGCAAGGTGAATCGACGTATCACCGGCGCTGCTCACAACGGCAGATCCTGTTTCGCGAACGCCCGCACCAAATTCCTGCGGCGTGGTGCTGCACGCACTAACAGCCGTCGCGGCCAATACCGCGAGGGCAAGACGGATTCTTCCGGTCATCATAACCAAACTCCTTCAACAGGCAGATTCGCAAAGCCTGCGTGACGCTAGATTCGGCGCAATTCTGCTTCGGGATGGTTGGCATAGAATTAACGGGCGG
>CALGNW010000335.1 GCA_937958345.1 uncultured Neomegalonema sp.
AAACACCTGCTGAGGCGCACGCGGGCTGCCCTCATCGCCAACACTCGCAGGACCACCGGAGAGAATGATCCCCTTCAACCCCGGCGAGGTCAGCCCATCGCCCAGCGCGTTGAACGGCTTGATCTCACAGAAAACCCCAGCCTCACGCACCCGCCGCGCGATCAACTGAGTGACCTGACTGCCAAAGTCGATGATGAGAATGCGTTCAGCGTGCGCGGTCATGAAGTATCTCCCCGTTTTGCCTGAACGGGTAAAGCGGGCAGAGGGGAGAGTCCAGAAGGCGTTAGCATGGCGAACGCATCGCACCTCAAAAAAGCGCAAACCTCACAGCGGCAAAATGGGGGCGAAGCCAGCCATTGAGGGCTTGCACCGCCAACATCACAAACGGGTTCAAAAAACCGAGTGTCGCGCGCTCCTTGCAACCACACGTTCGAAACACCACATTCGCTACATCGGGTGAGGAGCAGGCGAAATGGCCGACAATGAACAACGCGACGAAAGTATCCGGATTGCACATCTAACGATGTTGCAAGGCGTCATCACAAGAATGGGTGCAAATTCTTTTACCCTCAAAGCTCTCGCCGCGACATTTGGTAGTGCGGCTGTTGCTGTGATGGCGACGGTCAAAACACCTTCGCTTTACTATTCGGTTGCTGCCTTAGTGCCGATGGTCATGTTCTGGCTCATGGATGCGCAGTACTTGCGATTAGAGAGAGCCTATCGACAGCTTTACGATAACGTTCGAAAAGGCGTAGAGGTCGAAGCCTACAGCCTCGAAGCCAGCCCTTTCATGCAGGATTCAGCGTCAGTCTTTCGATTGGCAATTTCCTGGTCGGTGAGTTGGTTCTATGTAGCGATCCTTTTGTCGTTAGGCACGGTTGCATCCTTAATTTATATAGAGGTTTAGATGGTTAGTGTTTTTGGGACTCTGCCCGTGCAGCCTAGTAAGCGCAGGGTTTTCTTTTCATTCCACTATCAGAATGACCTCTGGCGTGTGAATCAAGTTCGCAACTCGTGGCGCTACAACAATGAGAAAACGCGTGAGGCGGGAGGTTTCTTTGATGGCAGTATTTGGGAGCGCTCTCAACGAACGGGGCCGGATTCTCTCAAGAGCCTGATCCGAGAGGGAATTAAAAACACGTCTGTGACCTGTATTCTTGTTGGAGCTGAAACTTTCGAACGCCGCTGGGTTCGTTACGAATTGGCTAGGTCGTTGTTGAAGGGAAACGGTTTGTTGGCCGTGAAAATCCATCTCTTGGGTAATCAACAGGGACAAGCTTCACGCGTGGGGCCCAATCCACTTGATTGCATGGGAGTATACAACACTGGAAGTGCAATACGCTTGGCCTAGAAAAAGAACGGAAAATGGGTTGCGTACAACGACTACACGCAGGCGGTGGTGCTGCCCAGTAAGTGGACAAAACCCCACAATACCAACGTTATTAGCCTATCTCGTTACGCAAAATCGTATTGTTACAAGACGCAAAGCGGCAGTGCCAATTTTTCATCTTGGATTCGCCAAGCTGCGGCTGATGTGGGCAAATAGCAATGATCGACCAGTCTTTAATCCGAGCCTATAGAAGCAGCGCTAACGTTCAAAAGTCGGACCGTGTCGTTGAGCAAGCACGTCGGGATGGAAAGCAAACTGCCTTTCTCTCACACAGTCACAAAGATGCCGACTTAGCCAAAGGCCTTCAAGGATTTCTGCAAGATAATGGATGGCTCGTTTATATTGATTGGGAAGATGCCTCTATGCCATCGACGCCCAACCGTGAAACTGCACAAAAGATCAAGAATAGGATCGAGCGCCTTGATTGGTTCTTATATCTCGCAACGGCAAACTCCGCTTCAAGTCGTTGGTGTCCATGGGAGATCGGCTACGCCGACGGTGTGAAGGATATCGACAAGATCGTAATAGTTCCAACACGCGACAGTGTAGGCCATAGTTATGGAAATGAATATCTGGAGTTATACAGGAAAGTTTATCCTGCTAAAGGCGGGGGCTATGGCGTTTTCTATCCTGACAATCGCGGCATGTTGTTAGGGAACCTTTGACGTCAGCGACTAAGGATTTTCGTTTCATTGCCGCGAATAGGAAGCGTTTTCGTGGCAATGCAGTCGGCGCGGCACTTATCCGCCGAATCTTATTTGAGTGTGAAACTGCGCATACCCCAACCCGCTCCTCAAAAACCCGCCCGAAAAATCGCAGCGTATGCGTGTTTTGATTCACATTTGCGCTTTTTCGGGTATTAACATCCCTTCAACGGGGTGAAAGAGGGCGGTCGCCTCCGGTAAAAATCCTGCTGGGGAAAATCAGATGACACATACACTTTCACGCCACTTTTTGACGGCTGCATTCCTGCTTGGCGGCACGGTCGGTGCGATGGCACAGGCCGTACCACCCCTCCCGGGTGGCCCCGCGGTTATCGCTCTGCCGCCTGTTCCGGGTGATACCGAGGTCGGGTTTGCCGCCAATGCGACCGGCGGCCAATCCACTGCCGTCGGTCAATTCGCGGCGGCGCGCGGGCCGGCTGCGACGGTGGTTGGCGCGAACTCGAATGCATTCAGTTTCGCGACCGTTGCGGTTGGAAGCGGCGCTGATGCCAGAAACTCAGGCGCGACGTCGCTCGGCGCGTTCTCCGATGCCAGAGGGACCGATTCGACAGCCGTTGGCGTCGCCTCCCGTGCAGCCAACTTCGCCGCCACATCGGTCGGCGGTGTGTCAAACGCAAGCGGACAGGGCGCAACGGCGCTGGGCTTTTTTAGCGAAGTGACCGGTTTTGCGGCGCTCGGTGTCGGTGTGGCGGCGGAGGCTGCCGGCTCGTATGCCGTCGCGGTTGGCGGAGAGAGCATCGCCGAAACCACCGAATCGACCGCAATCGGCGCGCGGGCGGCGGCGACGGCGGTGCGGTCAACGGCGCTGGGCGCTGACTCGGTTGCCGGTTTCACAAACTCATTGGCCCTGGGCGCGGATGCCGCGACCGTCCGCGACGGGCAGGTTGCCATCGGAACCGCGTCGAACACCTATACGCTGGGCGGTATCAATTCGGGGCGCAGCATCGCCGCGCAGGGCACGCCGACGGGGCTTGTCTCGACCGATGCGGACGGCAACCTTGCGGTTGATACGGTCGTTCTCGATCAGGTCGCGGCAAACAGCAGCGCGCTTGCCGCCGGTACGGTCGCGGTCCGCACGAACACGGGGGCGATAACCGGCAATACCCGCCGCATCGGATCCAACACCCAGCGGATCGGCACAAACACCGGCGCAATCCGCAACAACCGCGATGCCATCACCGTCAACCGCACTGCGGTCACGGCGTTGCAGGAAACCCAAGCCGGGCTTTTGGACAGCGTCCAGTCGAACCGCGACGAGATCGAGCGCAACCGCGTCGGCGTTGCGATGGCCATGGCGATGCAGGCGCCGTTCGTACCGGTGGACAAGCGTTTCGCCTTTAACACCAGCCTCGGCTTTTACGACGGCGAGAACGCGGTCGCGTCGTCCGCGGGTGTGCGGATCAGCAACGAGGTGCAGCTTGATGCAGGCATCAGTTTCGGCCTCAACGGCAACAGTCCGGTCGGGGGCCGTGCCGGCATTACCTTCGCCTGGTAAGGTCCTGAAATTCTGCGGCCCCCGGCTTCGGTCGGGGGCTTTTTCGTGCCGCGCCCGTCAAAGTAGAAAGTTTGCATAAAATCACAACTTTGCGGTCGTTTAAGGTGGCTTCATCCTTTCAATTTACATCGAAAGGAACAGATCGCGGATCGGGTCCGCGACGGCAACACCGGGCGGACGGCGCAAGACAACATGACAAAGCCCGCCTTCGATATACCCGGACCTGAAAAGCCTTCGGCATCGCTCAGCGCCACCGTCGTTATTTTCGTCTCGATGGCGATTTGGGCCATTCTCACGCGGATGCAGTTCAGTGTCGACGGCGACGACGCCATGCGTCTGGTACAGGTCCGCGATCTGCTCGCCGGTCAGGGCTGGTTCGACCTGACCCAATACCGTTTGGGGGCAGGGGGCGGCACGGCGCTGCCGCTGTTACGGCTTGCGGATGCGCCCCTCGCCGGTTTGATCCTGCTGTTTGATGTCTTCGTGGACCGTACCGCAGCCGAGGCGCTGGCGATGACCGTCTGGCCGCTTGTTCTGTTCGGCATGGTCGTGGCCAGCCTTTATGCGGTGTGCCTGCGTCTCGGCGGGCCGAAGGCCGCCGTCTACGGTGCGACTCTGGCGTCGATTGCGGTGGTACAGACCGGAAAGTTCGACCCCGGTTCGCTCAACCACGGTAATCTGCAACTGGCATTGTTCATGTTCGCTGTCGTCGGTTTCGTTATGCGGCGGACGTCGCTTGCGGCGGCGGGCCTCGGCGGCGCATCTGCCGCGCTCAGTCTTGCCATCGGGCCGGAGGTCGCGGCGCAGATCATTGTCATCTTTATCGCCCACGCGCTTGTCTGGGGCGTGCGGGGCCGTGCCGAGCAGCGCAGCACGCTGGTTTTTGCGGCGTCCGCCGTCGGGGCGGCGGGGTTGATTGTGGCCGCCGGTCCGGCTGCGCAAACCGCCTGCGCCGCCGTGCCGGTTACGGCAGTTCTCGGCGTCGGAACCGCTTCGGCGGTCCTGGCTGTATTCCTCGTCACGGCTTCGACGCGCCCCCGCCCGATGCGCCTCGGATTGCTTGCCGTGCTTGGCGTCGCGATGCTGGCGCTTTTCTGGCTGCGCGCAGTGCAATGCCCCGCCGCCCTCGGCGCGGTCGATGCGATGATCAAAGAAAGATGGCTCGACCATGTGATGGACACCAAATCGGTGTCGGGTCTTGCGCCGGATACCCCCGGCGTTTTCATCGGCTATGGGGTCGGCTGGCTGATTTCGGTCTGGTTTGTCTTTCGCGATGTCCGCCGCGATCCGTGGAGCTTGCTGTGTGTGCTGCTCGGGGTAACGCTGGTGATGACGGCCTATCGCGGGCACACCTCTGCGGTGCTGTCGATGCTCAGTATTCTGCCGACGTCGATCTTTGCCGCCCGCATGATCGCGCGCAGCAAGCCCGATGCGGGCATCTGGAAAAGCGTCGCGGTTATCGCGGTTTTGCTCATGTCGATCCCGGCGATAACGGGCGCAGCGATTGCGATGAACGAGGCGGCGCGGCAAGAGCGCGCGCAGAGCGCCGGCCTCGGCATTTTCCATCCCCCGATTGCCGAGGGCGCCTGCATCCGCCGCGGCGATTTCGCGGGGCTGGCAGCCCTCGGCGACGGCGTCATCCTCGCGCCCCTCGAACTTGTCCCCCGCATCCTGCTGCACACGCCCCATCGGGTTGTCGCCGAACCGTTTTACCGCGCGACCGCCGGAAACGCGGAACAGGTGCAAGGCGCGGACAGCCTCCGCGCGGCGGGCATCACCCATGTCGTTCACTGCCGCCGGAGCGGGCGTCTTGCGGCGGATCATCCCGCGCTTGCGGACGCGATCAGGCGCGGTGTGAACGCACAGACATTGCGCGCCATGCGGCTGAAAAAATCGCGGTCCCTTGCGGTCTATCAGGTGCGCGCGCCGTAACCTGCGACCGCCGCCCGACGCCGGTTATCACCCCACCTCAAACCACGTTCCCATGCCGCCTGCCTGATGCTCCAGCATATGACAGTGCAGCATCCAGCGGCCCGGATTGTCGGCGATAAACGCGACCTCTTTCGTTTCGCGCGGGCCCAGCAGGATCGTGTCGCGCCACGGCGATCCCTCTGTGACTTCGCGAAAATGATGGCCGTGGAAATGCATGGCATGCGGCCAGCGTCCCTCGTTGATCAGCCTGACAACCGCCGTCTGCCCGCGCTCGGCTTTGAACAGCGGCTCCAGCGGCATCCCCGCGACGCCGTTCAGCGCCCAGACCAGATCATGCTCCACCGCGAGCGTCCGCGCGTCGAACACTCCGGCCACGGGATCTTCCCCGCGATAGGCCGCGCCGAACCCGCCAATGCGCGCGTCGGCCATCCCGCCCATTGCGCCGCCACCGACCGTCAGCGTCGTGCGGACAGCCTCTTTCAAATCAAGGTCGGTCGACAGCGGATTAGGGGGCAGGGCAACCGGATCGGTCAGCGGCTTACCCCGCGCCTCACCCCCGACTTTAAACCCGCAAGCGCGAAAGTTTTCGCGCCCCGCGATCATCAGCGCGCCCTCGTCGGCGGTAACATCCGCGATCAGATCAACCCGCTGCGCCGGGGCCAGAATGAACGTCCCGTCCAGCGCCAGCGGCTCGACCGGCATCCCGTCATAGGCGACGACCCGCGCGTCCATCCCGTCCAGCCGCAACACCTGCACGCTGGCATTGGCGCAGTTGATAATGCGCAATCGCAGGCGCTCGTTGCGCTTAACCGGATAGTCCGGCTGCGGCGCACCGTTCACCGTCGGCCAGTTGCCCAGCCGCCCCGCATGGGACCAATCGCGCATCGAGCCAAAGCTCTCCTCGTCGATCCGGCCATCCTCGCCAAGCCGCCAATCGTCGAGCATCAGTGTGATGTCGCGGTCATAGGCGGGCGGCTCGGCCTCCTCGATAATCAGCGGTCCGTACAGCCCCCGCGCCATCTGTTCCCATGTCCGGTTGTGCGGGTGATACCAAAACGTCCCGGCATCGGGTGCGGTAAAGCGATAGTCGAACGTGGCCCCCGGTTCTACCGGGTCTTGGGTCAGGGCCGCGACGCCATCCATCGCGTTTTCAATCCGTATGCCGTGCCAGTGGATCGTGGTCGGTTGTTTCAGGCCATTATCGAGCGTCGCACGGACCTCGTCGCCTTGTTTGACGCGGATTTCCGGCCCCGGAACCTGTCCGTCATATCCCCAGATTGCTGTTTTCGGCACATCCGGCGGTCCCAGCCGCGCCATACCCGCCTGCGGTTTGATGCGCAGAGGCGCTGATTTCGCCAGCGCAACACGCGGCATCGCGGCCAATGCTGCGCCCGTAACCAGTGCTTTGCGTCGGTTCAGCATGAAGAGTCCTCCCGTGAATGGCCTTGTTTACCATAAATTCCGCCGCACCTGTCGCGCATGTCGCAAACTCCCCCTCACGCGCCGAAATCGTGCACAGGGCTGCGGCGGAAACACTTATCCTGCATCAAAGCCATTATTCCCCTGCGGGAGAGAACACATGACCGAAGAAACCAACAGCGAAGCCCCCGTCCGAGCGCGCCGCAGCCGGGGCGGGGCAGGGGGCGGAGCGGATGCGCGCCGTCTCGCACGGTCAAAACCGCAGGTCATGCAGATGCCCGCAATCCGGCGCACCCTCAAGGAATTTGAAGTTCTGGATGAAGAGGGTCTGGCCGTTATCGAGGGCAACGCGGACCGGGTGCTCGAAGAAATCGGCATCGGTTTCAAGGATTACCCCCGCGCGCTCGACCTGTGGGAAAAGGCGGGGGCAAAGGTTGACCGCACCGAAGAACGCGTGCGCTTTCCGCGCGGCATGCTGCGCGAGCTGATCAAGACGGCCCCGTCCAGCTATGTACAGCACGCCCGCAACCCCGAACGCAACGTGCCGATTGGCGGCAAACATACCGTTTTCGCACCGGTTTACGGCCCGCCGTTCGTGTCGGATATCGAAAAGGGCCGCCGCTATGCCACCATCGAAGACTTCAACAACTTCGTAAAGCTGGCCTACACCAACCCCTACATGCACCATTCCGGCGGCACGGTGTGCGAGCCATGTGACATCGCGGTCAACAAACGTCACCTCGATATGATCTACGCCCACATCAAATACACCGATAAGCCGTTTATGGGGTCGGTCACCGCGCCCGAACGCGCGCAGGACACGATTGACATGTGCAATCTGGTGTTCGGTGAAGAGTTTGTGCAGCAGAACACGGTTCTGACCAGCCTGATTAACTGTAACTCGCCGATGGTGTTGGACGGCACGATGCTGGGTGCGCTGGATGTGTATGCGCAGAATAATCAGGCGTGCATCATCTCGCCGTTCATTCTTGCGGGCGCGATGTCGCCGGTAACCGTGACCGGCACGCTGACTCAGGTTTTGTGCGAAGTCCTCGCGGGCGCTGCATTTTCCCAGCTTGTCCGCCCCGGTGCACCGATCATCTTCGGCACGTTTGCCGCCAATATCTCGATGCAGACGGGCGCGCCGACATTCGGCACGCCCGAACCCGCGCTCGTTCTTTACGGCGCGGCACAGCTTGCACGGCGCACGGGTCTGCCGTTCCGGTCGGGCGGTGCGCTCTGCGGATCAAAGGCCCCCGACGCGCAGGCGGCCTATGAAAGCAACGCGACGATCATCCCTGCCGTTATGGGCGGCGTGAACTTTATGCTGCACGCGGCGGGCTGGATGGAGGGCGGGCTGGTTTCGTCCTACGAGAAGTTTATGATGGACTGCGACCAGCTCGGCATGATGCACAGCTTTGCAAAGGGCGTGGATATCTCGCCCGAGGCGCAGGCAATGGATGCCATCGCAGAGGTCGGCCCCGGTGGTCACTTCCTCGGGTGCGAGCATACGCAGAACAACTTCAAAACCGCGTTCTACCGTTCGGACATTGCCGATAACGGCAGTTTTGAACAGTGGGAAATGGAGGGCAGCCGCGACACCGCCCAGCGCGCGAATACGCTTTGGAAAAAGACCCTCGCGGACTACGAGGGTCCCGCGCTCGATCCCGGTATCGACGAGGCACTGTGCGACTATATAGCTCGGAAAAAAGCGGCGGTTCCCGACTCGTTCACCTGAGCGGGACCGGCATTAACGTTTTCGCCAATCCGCATTTACCATCGCTCCGGCCCGCTCCGGCGGGCGGGCATTCACTCCGAACCGTTCATAAAACCGACAAAAACCGCTGATAACGCGCCATGGCCCGCAACTTGTAATGATGGGGTTAGGGGGCGCTATGCGTCCCGGTATGGTACAAACTTCATCGCGTAGCGTTACTTTTTAGCGATGTTCTAACGGAACGGTGAGACACATGGCCCAGCGAAACGGTTTTAGCAGTCGGCGCAACAATGACGTCAAAAGCGGCCTGATGAGTGCGGGGCTGGCTCTGGCCGTTGCGTTCACGGCCCTTCCGGCGGGCGCGCAGTCCGACTTTGAATTCGAAGACCCGCTGGCACAGATGCGGGCAAAGATCGAGCGCGCTGCCCCTGATACCGCAACCGTACCGACGACCGGAACCGTGCCGAAACCCCGGCCCGAGCGCGTGCGCACGACAGCCAGCGCCGATGCCGCGGCAGCGCGCGCTGATGCCGCCGCCCGCGTCGACGCGATTGCGAACAGCTCGGGTCAGACCGTTCTGTCGAGTATTCTGCTCGCTATCTTCGGCCTGCTTGCGCTTACTGCAATCGGCCTCGGTGTGATTTGGATGCTGGGCCGCCGTAAACTCAGCTACGGGGCCAACAACACCAAAGACCGCGAACTCTATGCCGTTGCGGACGGAACACGCGGGCGGCGGTCGCTGCAAAGCGGCGCAATCGTAACGCGCAACCGTCAGGAACATCTCGATACATCCGAGGAAGATGACGGATACGACGATCGCGGAGTCGCGCACCGCGCCGCCGAGATGATCAGCGATGACGAGGCTGATTTCGATTACGACGACAACCGCCGCGACGACGCTTACACTCTCGAGGACGAGGCGCGGCCCGAGACGACCTATGCCGCTGCCGCCGCCGAGGTATCCCGCACCAATCCCGACAATCCGACAACGTGGAAGCGTCCGAATCTTGACCGGCTGAAACAGTCGATCCGCAGCGACTGGAAAAAGAAAGACGAGGGCATTCAGGACGAGGCCCATCAGGAAATGCCGGAGGATCCCGAAACCGAAGAAATGCGCAGCGAAGCAAAGGTTTTTGCTGATCTCTTTGGTGAGGAGCCCGCTCCTGCTTCAAAAATGACATCCGCCGCGCAAACGGCAGATGCGCAGACCGCCGCCGGGCAAACGCCGGTCCTCGATATGATCGACACATACGGCGATGACGAACAGGGCATGCCGGTCGCTGCGCTGCAATCCGCCGTGGCGAAAGCGGCCACTGTCGAGCCGGACAAGGCCGCCGCGCGCGAAAGCACCGCCGACCGCGCTCAGGCACTCCGCCGGATCAAGGCACTGCGCGAATCGCTCAAGGCCAGCTGACGCCGCTGGCCGTCCTTGTAAAAATGCAAAGGCCGCCCCGGATATAGGGGCGGCCTTTTTCACGGCTCATAATCGGGAATCTGATCCGCGTATCGGGGCTGTTAGGGCCTGACGACCAGTGTACCGCCGGTCAGTGACGTGACAATCAGCGGCGCTTTTTCCGGTGATGAACACTCAAGACCGGGCCGCCGCGCCGCGTCGCCCCAAATTTCGGCGATTGTTCTTTCCAGCAACAGACAGGACCGGACAGCGGCGGGCGCAATCGCCCGTGTGCGCAGTAATTCCGCAGGTGCAACATCGAAAGTGATGGAAACGCTGATCGCGCCGGACCCCGCATGCACCCCGGAAATTCCGGAAAGGCCGCATACTCCGGCAAGGCACGCGACAACCGCACGTTTAGTCGTCCATTTCATGCCGTACCCCCGGATATGTGCTGCCCACAGGCTCCACAACGCAGATAACGCGCCATTTTCGGCAGAAAATCAAAGCAGAAGAAAAAACGTTTCGAGTCAATTCACTGCCGAAATTTCGCCAAACGAAGATCAATCTCGCCGCGAATACCGCCGAAAACCGCCTCGATGACGCACTAAATGCGTATCAAAATAGAAATATCACTTTGTGCGTTTTTTGTTCTTGAATTGGTCGGAACATTGAGAGTACAAGATTGCATCAGTTCAATCGTTGCTCCGACGCGGAGCGCGTGAAATAAGGAGTGCTGGAATGGCCGATGCCGCGTTAAGGCTCGTCGAGAAAGACGATATGGAAAAAGAAAAAGCACTTGAGTCCGCTCTGGCTCAGATTGAGCGCGCCTTCGGCAAGGGCTCGATTATGAAACTCGGGCAGGGCGGCGCTGTTATGGAGATCGAGGCGGTCTCGACCGGCTCTATCGGCCTCGACGTCGCGCTCGGAATCGGCGGCCTGCCAAAGGGCCGGATTATCGAAATTTACGGCCCGGAAAGCTCGGGTAAAACCACCCTCGCGCTGCATGTCATCGCCGAGGCACAAAAAAGCGGCGGCGTGTGCGCATTCGTCGATGCCGAGCACGCGCTCGACCCCGGTTACGCCCGCAAGCTCGGCGTCGATCTGGACGAATTGCTCATTTCGCAGCCTGACGCGGGCGAGCAGGCGCTTGAAATCACGGACACGCTGGTCCGCTCCGGCGCGATTTCGGTTGTCGTGGTCGATTCGGTTGCGGCTCTGACCCCAAAGGCCGAGCTGGAGGGCGATATGGGCGACCATCAGGTCGGCGCACAGGCGCGCCTGATGAGTCAGGCCATGCGCAAGCTGACGGGTTCGATCAGCCGCTCGAAATGCATGGTTATTTTTATCAACCAGATCCGCATGAAAATCGGCGTAATGTTCGGCAGTCCCGAGACGACGTCGGGCGGTAACGCATTGAAGTTCTATTCATCGGTCCGCCTCGACATCCGCCGCATCGGCGCGATCAAGGACCGCGACGAGGTTGTCGGCAACCAGACCCGCGTAAAGGTCATTAAAAACAAGGTTGCACCGCCGTTTCGTCAGGTCGAGTTCGACATCATGTATGGCGAGGGTATCTCGAAACGCGGCGAGTTGATCGACCTTGGCGTTAAGGCGGGTGTCGTGGACAAATCCGGTTCGTGGTTCTCCTACGGGGATCAGCGCATCGGCCAGGGCCGCGAAAACGCCAAGCAATTCCTCAAAGACAATGTGGACATGGCTGACGAGATCGAAAACAAAATCCGCAATGCCAACGGGCTCGACCTCGAAGCGGAAATGGAGGGCGACGAGGACATTTAGTCTTCGTCTCCGATCCCGTCAGGCGCCCGCTCCGATAGACGGACCGATACGATAGACAGCAAGAGACGCGAGAGATAAAAGCGCGTCTCATGGTGCTTTGGCACCGTTTGTTTTCGGAGCGATGGACTTATGGCGAGCCTCAACGAAATTCGACGCGGATTTTTGGATTTCTTTGTCCGTAACGGCCACGAAGAAATCGCCTCCAGTTCGCTCGTTCCGAACAACGATCCGACTCTGATGTTCACGAACGCGGGCATGGTCCAGTTCAAGAACGTCTTCACGGGATTGGAAAAACGCCCCTACGACCGCGCGGTCACCTCGCAGAAATGCGTGCGCGCGGGCGGAAAGCACAACGACCTCGATAATGTCGGCTATACCGCCCGCCATCACACGTTCTTCGAAATGCTCGGCAACTTTTCCTTCGGGGATTATTTCAAGGACGACGCCATCCCGCTCGCATGGGACCTGTTGACCAAGGATTTCGGCCTCGATGCCTCGCGCATGCTCGTGACCGTCTATCACGACGATGACGAGGCGGCGAACATCTGGAAAAAGGTCGCGGGCTTTAACGACGACCGGATCATCCGCATCGACACCAGCGATAACTTCTGGGCCATGGGACCGACCGGCCCCTGCGGTCCGTGTTCCGAGATTTTCTACGATCACGGCGATCACATCCCCGGCGGCCCTCCGGGCAGCCCGGACGAGGACGGCGACAGGTTCATTGAAATCTGGAATCTCGTTTTCATGCAGTTCGAACAACTGGATGAAACGACCCGCGAAAACCTGCCCAAACCGTCCATCGACACCGGCATGGGGCTGGAGCGGATCGGGGCGCTGCTGCAAGGCAAGCACGACAATTACGATACGGACCTGATGCGCACGCTGATCGAGGCGAGCGCCCATGCGACCTCGACCGATCCCGACGGCCCCGACAAAATGCACCACCGCGTGATTGCCGATCACCTGCGCTCGACCTCGTTCCTGATCGCCGACGGCGTCACCCCGTCAAACGAGGGGCGGGGCTATGTCCTGCGCCGGATCATGCGCCGCGCCATGCGCCACGCGCATCAGGTCGGTGCAAAAGACCCGCTGATGCACCGTCTTGTTCCCGCGCTTGTGGCCGAGATGGGGCAGGCGTTTTCCGAACTTGTTCAGGCACAGCCGTTGATCGAAGAGACGCTGAACCTTGAAGAAATCCGCTTCCGCAAGACCCTCGACCGCGGCCTCGGCCTGCTCGACACCGAACTGGCCGATCTGGCTGACGGCGCTGAATTGCCCGGCGAAACGGCGTTCAAGCTGTATGACACATTCGGCTTTCCGCTTGATCTGACGCAGGATGCTTTGCGCGAAAAGGGCCGTACGGTCGATGTCGACGGCTTCAACACAGCGATGGAAGAGCAAAAATCGCGCGCCCGCGCGGCATGGTCCGGCTCGGGCGATGCGGCGGATGACAGCGTTTGGTTCGACATGCGCGAAACCCACGGTGCGACCGAATTTCTCGGCTATGACAAACTCGAGGCCGAGGGCCAGATCCTCGCCATTGTCAAAGACGGTGCATCGTCCGGCAATGCCGCCGCCGGCGAGACGGTAGAACTGGTCCTGAACCAGACGCCTTTTTACGGCGAATCCGGCGGGCAGGTCGGCGATACCGGCACCGTCAGGACCGACAACGGCACGGCAACAGTCACCGCAACCCGCAAAAAAGTGGGCGATCTGTTCGTCCACACCGCCACCGTCGACAGCGGCACGCTAACCGTCACTGACGCCGCGCGGTTGACGGTTGACGCGGACCGCCGGGCGAAAATCCGTGCGAACCACTCGGTCACGCACCTGTTGCACGAGGCATTGCGCGGCACGTTGGGCGATCATATTGCCCAGCGCGGCTCGCTGGTTGCGCCGGACCGCTTGCGCTTTGATTTCAGTCATAACAAGGCGATGTCCCTTGCCGACATTGCGGCGGTCGAGCGCGAGGTGAACACATACATTCGCCAGAACACACCGGTCGAAACCCGGATTATGACCCCCGACGATGCCCGCGATCTGGGCGCGCAGGCCCTGTTCGGCGAGAAATACGGCGACGAGGTCCGTGTCGTGTCGATGGGTGCGCAGGCGGGGTCGGGCAAGGGACTGAACGGCGATGTCTACTCGTTGGAACTTTGCGGCGGCACGCATGTCGCGCGCACGGGCGAGATTGGCCTGCTGGTGACCCTGGGCGAAAGCGCATCGTCGTCCGGCGTCCGCCGGATCGAGGCGCTGACGGGCGCGGCGGCGCTCGATTATCTGGCGGAACAGGATTCGCGGTTGTCCGAGGTAACGCTCAGCCTCAAGGCACAGCGCGAAGACGTCGTCGATCGCGTCAAATCGCTGATGGAAGAACGCCGCACGCTGCAAAATGAAGTGGCCGACCTGCGCAAACGCCTTGCGCTGGCGGGCGAGGGCGGCACACAAGAGGTTGCGGCCAAAGACATCGGCGGCGTCCCCTTCCTTGCGCAAAGCCTGACGGGTGTTTCCGGCAAGGATCTGCGCGGCCTGATCGACGAACACAAAAACCGCCTCGGTTCCGGTGCGATTTTGCTGGTCGCGGATACCGGCGGAAAGGCGGCGGTTGCCGCCGGTGTCACCGATGATCTGACCGACCGTGTCAGTGCCGTTGATCTTGTCCGTGCCGCCGCCGAAGCTATGGGCGGCAAGGGCGGCGGGGGCCGCGCCGATATGGCGCAAGCGGGCGGCGCGGACCCGTCGAGGGCAGCGGAGGCAATCGCCGCCGCCGAAGCAGTTTTACAAGGCTAAGGAGAGCACCATGCCCGCATATTGGATCGCCCATGTCGAGGTCACGGACGCAGACGCCTACGGCAAATACGCCGCGCTTGCCGGACCCGCGATTGA
>CALGNW010000336.1 GCA_937958345.1 uncultured Neomegalonema sp.
GCGGTGACCTGAACTTTACCGGCAGCTTTACCGCCAATACCGGCGTGAGTGGCGATGATATCATCAGCGCCACGACAACCCGAAAAACCAGCGGCGTAACCTATGATATTTCGTCGGAGTTTTCGGCCATTAAGGCGGCGGAAGCCGTTTTCGTCGCGCCGGACAGCCCCGATGTGGCCATCGCCGCGTGTCAGGCCCCGAACTTTGCGGGGATTTCTCCCGACGGCCTTGAAGACCTTTCCTTTCCGACAGGGTATTGGGCGGCGAGTTACTATCAGGGCCGGGACTCGGTTTCCGAGAACAACGGCTCTGTCGGAACCCCAACCGGAAGCGGGATTTTCCGGGGCGAAGCGTTCTGGGGCAGCGGAGAAAACCCGGTTTGGGTCGTGCCGAACGGTTCTGCGGATTCCTTCAATCGCTGGGCTAATAATGAGACGCCAACCGATCCGACGCCGCCGCCGGGATATGCCGGCAGCATATTTAGCAATGTGACGACGTACCAAATCGACTATCGCAGAAAGATGCACCTGCCCGGTTCACTGGTATTTGGCGGTGGTATGGATACGGTCGTCGACGACAATGTGGAAGTCTTTGTCAATGGGACGCGCGTGTATGGCTACTGGCCCGGAGGAGGCGCGCCGGATGCACGGCCCGGACAGGGTGTGGAGGCCGTTATTTCCCTTGCCGCAAACGACGAGGTGCTCGTCCGTTTTGCCAATCTTGGATCTATCGGCGGGATGGCCTTTCGTCTGGACGTTCCCGGATATGATTGTTCGGATGCACCGACCGGCGGCACGAGCTATGGCGTTGCCTCGCATATCCAGCATGAAGCCGAGACGCTTTATCTTGGTGCGACCAATGACGACGATACTGCGGACTTGTCCTCGGCCAACGCCGATGGCGACGGCGCGGAAGATGACGGTGTGACGGTTCCGACCCTGATATCGGGTGCGACGTCCGCCGTCACGATCCCGCAGGCGGACCTGACCGGCAGCGGGACGGGCACGCTGCACGGCTGGATTGATTTCAATGACAATGGTGCGTTTGAGGCCGCAGAATACGCGAGTGTCGGGTTTAACAACGGCGCAACAGGCGACCTGATCTTCACAAGCTATGGTACGACCGCCAGCATCGGGACGACGTTTGCCCGTTTTCGGGTGACGACCGATCCGCTGACAGCGGCTCAGTTCGCGACCTCTGTCAGCGATGGCGAGGTTGAGGATTATCAGGTGAGCATCGTCAGTCAGCCGGTCGTATCGAACGGCGTCCTGAACTATGCGACCTCGGGCAACGGACGGCATCAGGGCAGCATCGCCCTGTTGGATTGGGCGAGCAGTTCGCTGTCGCGCGGGATCATCACCAATGGCGATACGGTCAACTTTGCTCTGCCGGGTTGCCGTGCCGGCACACTGACGGCGAGCTTTAGCAATGTCGCGATGGCCAATCCGACAGGCTCCGGCGAGGGCGCGATGGACATTCGCGATATGGCGGCGGTGGCCGGAGCGGGCGCGCATCTGGGCTATAACGGCCCCGGCGCGGGCGAGTCGATTCATGTACGCGGCGAGACATCTCCGACCTTGCCGGCTGAGCTGGCGTTCACGATCGACTGGTCGATGACCGTAAACGGACAGTCGCAGGCGCCCGATATCGTCTTCTTCGATACCGAAACAAGCACCGGCGGCGAGTTCGTCGAGGCGACAACCACCGGAGGCGTCTGGAGTCTGGTGGAAAATCTGAACGGCAGCGACTACACGGCGGCCGGTATCGGCAGCCAGACAGTACGCGTGACGAAAACCCAGTCACCGTCGCACGTGCCCGTGGTTGTGAGTATGAACACGTCGCGGACCTCGGTGACGCTTGACGCCGGTGGCAATCAGGCGGTTGGCTTTGGTGTGCTGTTGCCGTGTGATTTCGGTGACGCCGCCTACGGCACGCCGTCTCATGCGTTCGAGGAAGAACCGGTCAGTGTTGCCTCCGCCGACGGGTTGCAGCCTGTCGCAGGCCAGCCGCGCCTCGGCAGTTTTGGCCCCGATGCCGAGCAAGCGCCGCAAGGAACCGGCGGCACGGGCGACGACAGCGATGTGCTGGGCGATGACGAAGACGGCGTTACGTTCGGGACACTGGTCGCCGGTACAAGCATCACTTTGCCGGTGAGCGTAAGCGGCAGCGGCTTCCTCAACGCCTGGATCGACTGGGATGGCAACGGCAGTTTTGACGCGCCAACCGAGCAGATCGCGGCGGATGTTCAGGACCCCGGCGGCAGCGGCACGATCAACCTCGCGGTCAATGTGCCCTCCTATGCGGTGGCCGGACAGACCTTTGCCCGGTTCCGCTGGTCCGGGGCCTTTAATATCGGCAGCGGCGGTTCCGCCCCTGACGGCGAGGTCGAGGATTATCAGGTCACCATCGGCGGTGCGGGAGTGGCGCTGGCGGGGCGGGTGTTTGTTGATAATGGGTCCGGTGCAACGGCCTATGATGCGGTTAAAGGCGGCCTCGAAGGCGACAGCACCCAGGCCTCGGTTTCGTTGTTTGACGGATCAGGTGCGTTTATTGCGACCGTGCCGGTGGGCGGAGGCGGAACGTGGGCTTATGTGCTGCCGCCGAGCTATAGCGGTGCGGTGACAGTTGCCGCCACGGCTTTGCCCGGCTGGATGACGGTGTCCGAGCAAACCGCCGGATTGCCGTCGCTGAGCAATGCGAATGCCCATGACGGGACGTTCACGTTCACGCCGGTTTCGGGCGCGTCCTATTCAACGCTGGATATTGGTCTGCTGGCCCGGCCCTCGCTGACCGAGAACCAGTCGGCGGCCATTATCGCGGGGCAGGTCGTCCTGTTGCCGCACAGGTACGAGGCGACCGGACCGGCCAGCGTTTCGTTTGCGCTGACAGATGTGATCCAAAATCCGGCCGGTGCGTTTGCATCCGCGATTTACCGCGACGTCAGTTGTGACGGCACGCTCGACAGCTTTGTTGATGCGCCGGTGTCGGTTGTTGCGGGCGAGAGCGTGTGCCTTGCGGTGCGCACTCAGGCCGCGTCGGGTATCGGGGCGGGTGCGTCGGTGACCTATGGTCTGACGGCGACGACATCGTTTACCGGCACGAGCCTTGTCACGGCGTTGCGCAACGACGACCGGATCGGCGCGGGCGGCGGCGGTGACGAATTGCTTTTGCGCAAGCTGGTGACCAACCTCAGCATTCCGGGGGCGGTCGAGGGCACGGCGAATATCGGCAATATCGGCGATACGCTGCAGTACCGCATTGTCTTTACCAACCCCGGAAACGGGCCGGCGAATGACATTCTGGTCACGGATGCGACGCCTGCCTATACCGCGCTGGCGGGACCGATTGCGCCGTCTGTGACCGTCGCGCCGGGGATTACCTGTGCGTTGCAGGTTCCGGCGGCGGGCAATACCGCCGGTTATGTCGGGCCGCTGCAGTGGCAGTGTCCGGGCGCGTTTCCGCCGGGCGCGGAGGGGTCGGTGACGTTCCGGGTGCAAATCTCGCCTTAGGGCCGGATCGCCTCCAGACCCCGTGCGGCAAAGCGCGGGGCGAGCGTGCCGAGGGTCGCGGCCTCGGGCGAGGCGGCGCTGCCTGCGCGGGCGCGGTCTGCGATGCCGACAAAGATCACGGCAAAACGGAAGAGGGCGAAGGCGGTGTGAAACGGCGTCAGCGGCGCGGTCTCCCGCGCGTGTTCCATGTAATGCGCAATGAACCCGGCCTTGGTCGGTATGCCGGGGGATACTGCGCCGAGAATGCCGCCATACTCGTCCGGCGACGTGTGCCACGGCATCGCGCAGAACCCCAGATCAGCGAGCGGGTGGCCGAGGGTCGACAACTCCCAATCCAGAACGGCGACCACGCGCGGTTCGGTGGGGTGGAACAGCATATTGCCCAACCTGAAATCCCCATGGGCAATCGCGACCGCGCCGTCATCATCCGGCATATTCCCGCCCAGCCATGCGGCCAGCGTGTCGAGATCGGGGATCGGGCCGGAGGGCGATTCCGCCCATTGCTTGGACCACCGCGCAATCTGCCGCGCAAAGTAATTGCCGGGCCGGCCATAATCACCGAGGCCGATTTCATCGGGGCGCACGGCATGCAGGCGGGCCAGGGTTTCGGCCATCGACAGATACAGCGCGCGGCGTTCGTCCGGTGTGCAGTCGGGCAGGGCGCAGTCCGGCAAAACACGCCCATCGACCCGTTCCATCAGGTAAAACGGCGTACCGAGCAGGGCGGGGTCCGCGTGATAAAGGATCGCGGCAGGAACCGGCACATCGGTTTGCGCCAGCGCCGACAGCACGCGGTATTCACGATCCACCGCATGCGCCCCGCGCAGGATCGGGCCGTCCGGCTGTTTTCGCAAAACCATCCGCCGCGTGCCATGAGTAACGAAGTAAGTCGGGTTCGACTGTCCGCCGCTGACCGGCTCGATCCGCGTATCACCGGAGCCGAATTCGGCGGCGAGAAACGTCCTGAGCGCGGCTTTGTCAAAGTCGGTTTGCGTCATATTCCACCGCCAACGTTTTAAGTGCCACCGACCGTAACACCGTTGCGCCGCCTTGGTGGAATGCTTTTCACTCGAAAAGACACGCACTAAAACACGCGAGCTTATCGAAAGATGTCAAATGCAGTGAGTTGCGCCAGAGGGTACGATGATCCGTCGGACATTTCACAGGTCTTTGTGTCGCCCCACGACCCGATCGACCCGCCCTTCGAGGTGCAGAGTAATGCCATGCTGTCAGGCTCCGGCAGCGTATTTTTTGAGAGCGATATTCGCCTTGATGATATGTCCGTGCCTGAATGCATTTGTCCCGATCCTGAAACTTTGAGTAACTCGTCGTCGAACTCCTTGCTCAGCGAGGAGGCCAATGTGGGTTGGCCACCACTGCCGCCGACAAAAAATTCGGCAGCGGATGGTCCGTTCCGACAATCATCACGTGAACCGTTGCAATAATCCATGATTTCATCGATCCAATTCCGATATGCGGCGATGGGTGTGTAATACATTTCGTATCCGGCGCGCATACAGGGTTCACCTG
>CALGNW010000337.1 GCA_937958345.1 uncultured Neomegalonema sp.
TGGGGTCCCAATTCAGTGCCGATTGACACAAAAAGAATCTGCGACCTACACCTGAGCTATGCAAACCGTCTGGTGCGGGTAGTCGCGTTATGCTCTTTCTGCCCGTGAGACGTTCTAGATCTCCGCCAGCACCGAGGGTTGCTGACATGTAAATTCGCTGCTTTGCGTTTCTGAACGGTTCGTGCGATTCTGTGGGTGGGATCAGTGGTCTGATAAGAATTTCGCGTGAACCAAGGTATACGTGGCAGGCATCGAGGTGATCGTGAAGTAGCTCCCAAGGGTAATAGAACTTTGGCTGATCTCTGGTCGCATGCGCACTAATTATTTCGGTCAACTTACCTGATAGTTTCTCAACCTGTGGTGTGGGCATTTTCTCGACCCACGTCGCATCTGCTGACCCCGTCCAGTTCCCAGTCAGCCGGGAATAGTCCTGAGGTTCAAGATGCGGCTGTAAAAATTCTGCTATCGCTGAGTGAAGGACTGATCCGGCTGGAATCTCCAAAGACCACATCTTCGCAATGTAGTTTTCTGCTGAGTGCGCGTCGTCAAGAATAATTAAATCTGGACTCTCGAAAAACGGATAATTGTTGAACAAGCCAGAGTATGTGCTGATGGCGACCTTTTGACCCGTCAGGTAGGCGGTTCGGTCGGAGGGCGCGAAGTCTTTCTTCGATCCCGACAAATCCACCACATCGATGCCGTATTTTTCCTGAGCTTGCTGTACGGTCTGCCTGACTAGCTGTCGCGTTGGGCACAAGAAAACTGCTCTGTCCTCATGCTTGATGCGTCGCCAATCGGCTAACAATAGACCTACGAGCGTTTTCCCGCTGCCTGTCGGCAGTTGAAGTGCTACATCCTCCTCTTGCTCGAAACTCGCCGCGTAAGTTTCTAACATTTCCTTCTGGTGCGGCATCACATCTGGAAACTGACGCTTAGTAAGCGTCTTGAAATGTGCGGCTGGCGTTTCCGAAGCAGAGTGCGCGAAGGTGTTGGATTTAAATGCCATCTTGTCAGTCCTTGACGATGTGTGGCCAACCGACGCTTGGCGTCGTTCTTCACGGAACTGACCTCTGGTTACGAGTTAGAGTTGTTTAGAAAGCGCTATACCATTCTACAAGTCGCGAATGCACACACCTGCCAATTTTTGATCGAGCAAAACAACACCCATACGATACCCAGACTTAGAGCAGCGACATACTCAAACCTTAAGTGGCTGATTTATAAAGTGAATTGGTGCCCGGAGGCGGACTCGAACCACCGACACGCGGATTTTCTATCCGCTGCTCTACCAACTGAGCTATCCGGGCAACGAGGGGGTGGTTAGCTTAGCGTGACGGGCTTGTCCATATCGAAAACACCTTTTTTCACCGCAGCGCGCGCGACACTTGAAGAAGACCGAAGATTGTGGCCGCGACTGTGACGATGCTCGGTCCCGCTGGCGTGTCGATGGTGGCGGACATATACAGGCCACCGTAGACCGCTGCTGCGCCGAAGCCTGCTGCGTATAGCGCCATTCTCTCGGGTGTTTGCGATATAATTCTGGCCGATGCTGCGGGTATCACCAGCATTGCGGTTATCAGCAGCGCGCCGACGACTTTAATTGAGACGGCTACCAGTACTGCGATCGTCAGCGCCAAAATCAACCGCTCTCGATCAGGCTTGAGCCCCTCGGCGCTTGCCAGATCGTAGTTGAGTGTTGCCAGTAGCAAAGCATTCCACCGCCAGAACAAAACCCCAAGGACCGCTGCGACGCCCGTCCAGATGACAATGAGGTCGGCCCGGGTCAGCGAAAGGATGTCGCCGAACAGATATGATTCGAGGTCGACGGGCCTGCCGGGAACCAGAGAAACGACGACAAGGCCGAGGGCGAGAGCAGTGTGTGCGGCAACACCGAGCAACGTATCCATTGACAGCGCGGCGTCGCGCTGCAGCGCAACCGCGACCGCCATCAGAACAGCGGCAACCAGTATCCCAAGAATGATCGGCGTATTGACCAGCAGCGCAAGCGCCACTCCCAGCACCGCAGCATGCGAGGTTGCATCGCCGAAATAGGCCATCCGCCGCCACACGACAAAACAGCCTAGGGGCCCGGCGGCAATCGCCACTCCGAACCCGGCGATCAATGCGATGAGCAGAAAAGCGTCGAACATCAGTCGGATTTTTGGCAGTCGGCGCAAATGCCGTCGACTTCCATAACGCTTGACTCAGCTGCAAAGCCGGAATGTGCAGCGGCCTGCAGCAAGCCGGCTTCCGATGCCTTACATTCGATTTCCGCGACTGTCCTGCACAATTTGCAAACAATAAAACCTGCACGTTCGCAGGCGTCCGGCCTTGCGCATGCTACATACGCGTTCAGCTTCTCGAGCCGATGGACGAGCCCGTTTTCGACAAGGTATTCAAGAGCGCGGTAGGCAGTTGGCGGTTGCGGCGTGCTGTCGTCGACGCGCAGGCGCTCGAGGATCTCGTACGCGCCCATCGACCGGTGACCCTCAAGTAGTAAATCAAGTACTTTGCGCCGCCATTTCGTAAGGCGAAGGCCCTGCTGTTCAGCCAAGGCCAGCGCAGTTTGACGGCACACGCGATGATCGTGGTGCGAGAAGGCGAGGGGTTTCGGATCGTTCATCACCAACGTGTAACACTATAACAGTTTTCGATAAAACTATTGTGGTGCGGGGCCTTTCCGCTTTTCCGGCACTGGACGTTCGCAGACAGTTGATCCATAACCGCACCAACAATCTACGAGGATCCAATGGGATTTCTTTCAAATATCTTCACGTGGTGGAACGGTTCGACGATCGGGACGCAGTTCTTCACGCGCCGCCACGGGCAGCGGGTCGGCGAGGATACGTTTGGCAACGTTTACTATCGCAATAGCGACGACAGTCGCCGGTGGGTGATCTACCGCGATTTAGCGGAGTCTTCGTCGGTTACGCCTGACTGGCACGGATGGCTGCACCATACGTTCGAAGCGCCGCCAACCGAAGCGCCGTTAAAGCGTTGGGACTGGGAAACCGAAGCGAAGATGAATATGACCGGCACGGACGAGGCGTATCATCCGCCGGGAAGCTTGCTTAGCCCATCGTCGGCCTCGGCGCCGAAAACCAAATCATATACCGCGTGGTCGCCCGAATAGGTCTGCCTTTGTTCATGGCTAACGCGTCGCAGGAGAGCCGAGATGGCCAATAATGTTGCTGAAACGATTGTCGGTGCGGCGGTTCTGATCGTTGCCGGGGGATTTCTGGCATACGCGTCACAGCATGCTGATCTGGGCGGTGGCAGTAGTTACGAACTCAAGGCAAAATTTTTCACCGCCGACGGTGTCGCGCCCGGGATTGATGTGCGTATGTCCGGCGTGAAAGTCGGAACGGTTGGCGATTTGACTCTTGATTCGAAGACGTTTGAAGCTGTTGTTTCGCTCGACGTGAAGCAAGGTGTTGAAATTCCGAGCGATACATCGGCCAAGATCGCCAGCGACGGCCTGCTTGGCGGATCGTACATCTCGCTGGAACCCGGCGGATCCGAGTATCCGCTTGAACCCGGCGAGGAAATAGAGCGGACACAGGGCTCGGTCAGTTTGATCGATTTGCTGGGTAAGGCCGTTCACAGCGCAACCCAGTAGGATGAAAGACGCTTGGAGCGCGCGCCGTTATGATGAAAACGCGCGGTTTGTGTCCGACCTTGGTCGGGGCGTCGTTGAATGGCTCAAGCCGAAACCCGGCGAACGTATTCTTGACGTCGGGTGCGGTGACGGAGCGTTGACTGAACAATTGGTTGAGGCCGGAGCCGACGTTCTAGGCGTCGATGCGAGTATCGATATGGTCGATGCGGCGCGTGCGCGCGGCCTCGATATCGAAGTGGCAGACTGCCATGAGCTTGAATATTTTAATGAATTTGACGCCGTTTTCTCGAATGCCGCGTTGCATTGGATGACAAGGCCCGATGCTGTTTTGGCTGGTGTTGCCAATGCACTCAAGCCGGGCGGGCGCTTTGTGGGTGAATTTGGTGGTCACGGTAATGTTGCGGCGATACGTACGGCATTGTCGGCCGTCATCAAGCAACACGCAAATATCAGCAACGCACCGGATACTGTCTGGTTCTTTCCGTCGGCTAAAGAGTACCAGTCGCGATTGGAAGCCACCGGTTTTACCGTTGAGCGGATCGCCCTGATTCCGAGGCCCACACCGATACCGGGTGAAATGACGGCCTGGTTCGAGACCCTCGCAGCGCCGGTTCTGGAATGTGTGCCGACAGCAAAAAGGACCGCAATCCGAGAGGAAGCCTCTGCGCTTTTGCGGTCGGTGCTTTGTGACAGCGAAGGAAACTGGACCGCCGACTACGTTCGGCTTAGGTTTGAGGCTCGATCATCATCTAAGGCGCGCTGCTTTGTCTAAAATTTCTTGAGCACGTCGGCGATTCTTTTCGGCAAAATCGCGTTCAAATTCGCTCATCGCTCTGATCGTGAAACTCTCGCGTCTGATCGCATGACTGCAACTCCGTGACGATGTCACAGTACGCGGCAAGACGTAGTCGATATTTTCGTATTCGCTTGTTAATGAAATCATTTTTCTTCTCCCCTTTCAGCAAGCTATAACGTTGTAAGTAAAACCCTATTAAATTACAGTTAAATTTTTAGGTTAATTGGTTTAATGCTACTGAAGTTTACCTGGGCCCGAATTACGGTTCGGAAAAATTTCTCATTCGGATCAATCTTATAGCCTTCGCTACGCCTGAGGCAGGTTTTTATGATCACTGTTTGTACTTTGAGAAATTTAGAAGACGATCCTCGGGTAAAGCTGCCTTCGATGAAATCTGCCAACTCGAAAGTTGAACTCGATAAATGCACTTTCGCATAATCTCGCTTTGGATCCCGGGCTACTGGAAGGGACTTGGCGAGATGTTAAGGAATCGGTGGCTACCGAGACATTGCTCGACTTCAAAATCGAGGAAATGATCTATCTTGCGGTGCATATCGCAAATGCCCGGGATTACTGTGCGCCCTCTCATACTGCGGCAGCGGGAAGACGGGTATGACCGATGCCGAGTATGGCGAGTTGTTGCGGGCTGTCGGGCTGGCGGCGAAAACGAATATGCCGGCCATTGGAATAAAGCCGCCCTTCGATGGGGCGTTCGATAAGGAGCAGACATGACGCAGCAAATTCATACGTGGTTCGAGGGCGATTGGCATGCGGGTAACCCTGCGGTTATGAAAGCTGCGGATCACGGAACATGGCTGGGGACGTTGATCTTTGACGGGGCGCGTTTGGTTGACGGCCTTTCACCTGATCTGGACAAACACTGCGCGCGGGCGAACCGGTCGGCGCAGGCACTGGGCTTCAATGCGGTGATGGATGTGCCTGAAATGATGGCGCTAATCCATGACGGACTCGCAAGATTTGAGAGCGGAACGCCCGTTTACATCCGCCCTATGATGTGGACAACCGAGCGCGACGAGGGCGTTATTTCCGGCGCGCCGGATTCGACCGCCCTGTGTATCTGCCTCGAAGAAGTGCCGATGCCGTCGCCTGACGCTGCTGCGACTCTGACCACCACGCGCTTCCGCCGGCCGACGCTGGATTGTGCAACAGTTGATGCCAAGGCGGCATGCCTTTATCCGAACAATGCGCGTATGGTGCGAGAGGCGCGGGCCAAAGGCTTTACCAATGCTCTGGCGCAGGATGCTCTCGGCAATGTGGCGGAAACTGCGACAGCCAATGTCTTCATGGTGCGCGACGGTGAGGTGCTGACGCCCGTGCCCAACGGAACTTTCCTTGCGGGGATTACCCGCGCGCGCCACATGGGTTTGCTGCGCGAGGCCGGAAAGACGGTTACGGAAACGACGCTGACGCTCGATGATTTCCACAACGCCGACGAGGTCTTTCTGACCGGTAACATTAGCAAGATTACGCCTGTGACGGCGTTTGACGAGACAAGCTATCAGATCGGCCCTGTGACCCGCCTCGCGCGTGAGCTTTACTGGGATTGGGCAAAATCAGAGGCATAACCCATCCGGCCACAACCCTTGCGGGGCGGTCCCCTGACGGTTAGGACAGCCCCAACGAGGACTGGTGGACCAATCATGGCGAAAAAAGAGAAAAAGCAGCCGCGACCCAAGGCGGTCGCACCGCGCGGATTTCGTGACAGCTTTGGTGCGGAAGTCGAAACGCGCCGTACGATGCTGAGCAAGATCGCCGAGGTTTATCATTCATACGGGTTTGATCCGTTAGAGACATCGGCCATCGAAACCGTCGAGGCGCTCGGGTCGTTCTTACCGGATGTAGACCGCCCGAACGAGGGCGTGTTCGGATTTCAGGATGATGACGAGAGCTGGATTGCACTTCGTTATGATCTGACCGCACCCTTGGCCCGTGTCGCGGCCCAGTATCGGCTCGATCTGCCTTCGCCTTATCGCCGTTATGCAATGGGTCCGGTCTGGCGCAATGAAAAGCCGGGGCCGGGTCGCTTTCGCGAGTTCTGGCAATGCGATGCCGATACTGTCGGCACATCAACGGTAGCGGCGGATGCCGAGATTTGCGGAATGCTGGCGGCCGCACTGGAGCATGCCGGGATCGCACGCGATCAGTTTTTGGTGCGCGTCAACAACCGGAAAGTTATGAACGGTGTGCTGGAAACAGCCAATCTGATGGGGGATGATAAGGCGGCCCAACGCGGCATCACAATGCGTGCGATTGATAAGCTTGATCGCCTCGGCGAGGATGGCGTGCGCGCGTTGCTGGGGGCAGGGCGCAAAGACGAAAGCGGCGCTTTCACTGACGGCGCGAACCTTGTCGCGGAACAGGTCGATATCATCATGGGTTTTGTCTGTGCAGAGCGTGCCGATGGCGCGGCAACTTGCGCAAGGCTTCGCGAACTCGTCGGATCGTCCGAAACCGGAGCCGAGGGTGTCAACGAACTTGAAGAAATTGCGATGCTGCTGGACGCTCAGGGCTATGGCCCTGAGCGGATAAAGATTGACCCCTCTGTTGTGCGCGGCCTCGGCTATTACACCGGTCCCGTTTACGAAGCGGAGCTGACGTTCGAAGTGGTCGACGAGAAGGGCCAAAAGCGCCAGTTCGGCTCTGTCGCGGGCGGCGGGCGGTACGATGATCTTGTGAAGCGGTTCACGGGCCAGCAGGTTCCGGCAACCGGTGTTTCGATTGGCGTTGACCGCTTACTTGCCGCCCTGACCGCCAGCGGAAAAGTCGAAACAGGCAATACTCAAGGGCCTGTCGTGATCCTCGCCCTCGATCCCTCGCGCATGGCACACTACCAATCCATGTGCGCGGCCCTTCGCAATGCGGGTGTGCGGACCGAAGTCTTTATGGGCGGCGGCAAAAATATGGGCAAACAGCTGAAATATGCCGACAAGCGCGCCGCGCCTCTTGCGATCATCGAGGGTGGAGACGAGGCGGAACGCGGTGTCGTTCAAATCAAAGACCTCGTTCTGGGTTCGAAACTTGCTGAAGAAATCGAGTCGAACGAAGAATGGAAAGCGCAACCCGCTCAGCGGGAAGTTGCCAGCGGTGATGTGGTTTCGACTGTCCTCGGAATGCTGGCGCGATGAACGCGGCGTCAAAGGATTATAGCGGTGCAACGCTCGGCACGATCCGCGATGCTTGTTCGGCAGCCAGTCGCGTCTTTGAACACGAGGGTTTTGCGCCGGTTGATCCGGGTTCGGTGTTAGAAGCGGAGAATTTGCTGGACCTCTACGGCGAAGACGTGAGGGCGCGTGCATTTGTTTTTGACGGCGGCGAGGGGCGTGACCTTTGCCTGCGACCTGACCTGACCCTTGCGATGTGCCGTCTGCACTTGGGGGCGGGCGGCGGTGCGGCGAAGTATGTCGCAGCCGGTCCGGTGTACCGGAGACCGTCGCGGGGCGAGGGCCGTCCCGCCCAGTTTTTGCAGGTTGGATGTGAATGGTTCGGTGCGACAGACACCGCCTCTGCGGATGCGCAGACTCTTAAGCTTGTCAGCGATGCTGTAAGGGCCGTTGGCGCAACTGATTTTGTGATTGAGACTGGCGATCTCGGCGTCCTCTTCGCGCTGATTGATGCGGCTGCTATTCCGGAAAGATGGCGCACACGCCTAAAGCGTCATGTCTGGCGGCCCAAGCGGTTCGCATCTTTACTTGAAGACTACGCAAGTCCCGATGCCGATGACCCGGGACGTCATGCCTTGCTCAAGGCACTCGGTTCGCTGGAACCCGGCCAAACCCGCGCTGCAATCGAACGTATGCTGGCGCTGTCCGAGACGACACATGTCGGACTGCGCAGCCCTGACGAAATCGCCGCGCGTTTCATCGAGCAGGCCGAAGACGCGCAGGCTCATCCGCTGCCGCGAGAGTTGGTGGACGCGATCGAAACGGCGGCAAGTATCAGCGCCCCTTCGGGCGAGGCACTCGCGCAGCTCCGCAATTTGTCGCGAGCGGCGGGAATTGACATTGCTCCGGCGCTGGACCGTTTCGAGGCTCGGCTTACCTATCTGGATTCTTTTGGAATTGATGCGGCGGCATTGCCGTTTGAGGGAGAATACGGGCGGAACCTTGAATATTATGACGGGTTCGTTTTCGAGCTGTTCGATCCGTCACTCGCCGCAAAGGCGGGACGGCGCGCGGCTCAGATCGCGGGCGGGGGGCGATACGACGGCTTGCTTGCTGCTTCTGCGCGCGCATTCGGCCTTTCACCGGTCAGTGGCTCGGCGATTGGCGCTGCCATCCGGCCCGAAACAATTCTCGCTGCCTCAGAGGTAAAGCAATGAGTACGCCGCTACGCCTTGGTATTCCCTCTAAAGGGCGTTTGATGGAAAAGACCATCGCGTTCTTTGCGGAGGCCGGATTGAACATCCGCGCGGGCGGCGGGCGCGAATATTCAGGCAGTGCGACAGGCATTGACGGTATTGACGTTGCCTTGCTGCAAGCCGGTGAGATGCCGGTGGCGCTTGAAACAGGTGCGATTCATCTTGGCGTTACGGGCGAAGACTTGATCCGCGAAAAATTACGCGATGCCGATGGCGCAACGACATTGGTGAAATCGATGGGCTTTGGCCGTGCCGACCTGATTGTGGCCGTTCCGAAAAGCTGGATTGATGTAGAGACAATGGCCGACCTTGATGATGCGGCCGCAGCCTTTCGCGAACAACACGGTCATGCCATGCGGGTTGCGACCAAGTACCTTAACCTGACACGCCGGTTTTTTCGCGAGAACGGGATCGCGCATTACAGGCTGGTTGAAAGTGCGGGCGCGACCGAGGGGGCAGCGGCCACCGGTGCCGCCGAAATTATCGTCGATATTACGTCAAGCGGCGAAACGCTGAAGGCGAACCACCTGAAAATAATTTTTGACGGGACGATTCTGCGCTCGCAGGCACAGCTTCGTGCATCGCGTCATGCTGTTTGGGATGAACACAGTCTCGGGGCGCTCAATACGCTGATTGATCGGATAGAGGCCCGATTTGCAGCGCAGCGCCGCGTTGTATTGCGCGGCGCATTGCAGGGTGGAACCGACGGGCTTGAAGATGCGTTGATGGCCGTCCAAGCGTCGCTTGTGTCCGGTGAGGGAAAACTGGTTACGGTCGGAACGCGTAGCGACCGCGCCTACGCAGCAGCAAAAGTGCTGCGCGAACGCGGCGCGACGCGGGTCGACAGCTCTCACCCGGAGATGTTGTACGGCGCAGGAGCCGGCGAGTTCCAACGGGTCGCGTCGACATTGCGTAGTGCTGCAGGCCGTCCCTAGCCTCGGAAATGATCGGTCGCATCGAGTAACGCGGTGGCAATGCTTGGTTCGCTGACCGCGTGTCCGGCATCCGGCGCGACGATCAATTCCGAGTTCGGCCACGCCTTGTGCAACTGCCATGCACTGAT
>CALGNW010000338.1 GCA_937958345.1 uncultured Neomegalonema sp.
ACCCACCGCGACGTGAACCAAGCCGTCACTTTTGTCACCGGCCATGACGCCAGCGGCAACGCGCCAAGCGCGGTCAACTGGCGCGCACTGGCCGAATCGTCCCCCGTCATCGTCTGCTATATGTCGATGAAGACCCTGCCCACGATCACCACCAGCCTGATGGACGGCGGACGCGACGGCTCGGAACCCGTCGCCATCGTTACCAACGCGACGCGGCCCGAGCAAAAAGTGCTGGAGACAACGCTCGCCCGCGCTGTCGAAGACGCCACCGCCGCCAACCTCGCCCCGCCCGCGATCATCTGCATAGGCCGCGTCACCCTCATGCGCCAAACCCTCGACTGGATGGCGCAAATGAACGGCGAGCCTCCGCGCAGCCTCGACCCTCTCGGTGTCCGCGAAACCGAAATCAGGGACGTTTCCTGACCCTCGAAACCAGCGCCAGCCCGATGGCCAGCGATCCGCTTGTCCAGTTAATTCAATGTCGATATCCTCGGTGTATCAACACGATATGCAACGAATAGGATAGTTCCGCATGTCTCAACTCGCCGAACGACCCTCGCGCCACGTCGTCATCGGCGGCGGCAGCGGCTTTATCGGCAGTGCGCTGGCCAACGCGCTGATCCAGCGCGGCGACACCGTCACCCTGATCTCGCGCTCATCGGGCGAAGGCCGGATTACGTGGGATGCGTTGCGGAGAACCGGCCTCCCGCCCTGTGACGTGGTCGTCAACCTTGCGGGCCAGCACATTCTCGATATGCGGCGGCGCTGGAATGATGCCTACCGAGATGAGGTGCTGAGTTCTCGCATAGAGACCACCGAAACGCTGGTTCAGGCGATCAACAACAGCGCCACGCCGCCCGCCGTCTTTGTGTCAACAGCGGGAAAATGCTTTTACGGAACGCGAGAGCTTGATAGCGCGGACCCTGTGCCCGAACTCGACGAAGATTCCGCCCCCATGGGTATGGATTTTCCCGCAGAGCTGGTCGGTCAATGGGAGGCCGCCGCCGAAGGCGTCGATCAGAACCGTATTCGGCACGTCAAATTGCGGATTGGCGTGGTCCTGGGAAAAATCGAGCGCAAGTCCCACATCGGCAAGCTATGGCGCATCGGACGCGCGCGCGGCTTTCTCCCCATCATCCGCCTGCCCTTCTGCCTCGGCATCGGCGCGACCATCGGCACCGGTAAGCAGATGTTTCCGTGGATTCACATCGACGACATGGTCGGCGTCATGCTGCACGTCATCGACAACGAGAACGCAACAGGCCGCTTCAACGCCGTGTCACCGGGTATTGTAGACAACCGCGAATTTACTGAGTGTTTCGCGGATAAACTGGGGCGGCGCGTCAGGTGGTCGGTCCCGGAATGGCTAGTGCGGGCGGTCGTTGGCGATGAACGATCTTCGATTCTTTTGCGTGGACAACTGGTCCGCCCTAAACGAACGCTCGAAGCGGGCTATGTCTTTGCATACCCCGACATCGAATCCGCGCTGTCGGACCTCGTAAAAAAGACGTTCTGAAAGCCCATGATCTACAAAGACAAAAAACGCGCCGCCTTTTCAAACGGGACCGCAGACACGAGTACGCTCGATCCTGAAGAGGTCTCGCGCTTCAATCAACTCGCCGAAGAATGGTGGAAGCCGGATGGCGCGTTCAAAGTCGTCCACGCTTTCAACAAAACGCGCGTTGCAAAGCTATCGCAAACCCTGCCGCAAATCATGGATCGCGACGCACGCACAGACAAACCGCTTGCCGGATTATCACTGCTGGATGTCGGCTGCGGCGCAGGCATCGTGAGCGAGCCGATGGCGAGGCTGGGCGCAACCGTGACCGCTGTTGATGCATCCGAACGCAACATCCTCGTCGCGCAGAAACACGCCGGAGAGGCCGGATTGGACATCGACTACCGGCATGCACTTGCCGAAGACATTGCCGAGACAGGCCAGCAATTCGATCTGGTAATGTCACTCGAAGTTATCGAACACGTTGCCGACGCGCGCGTCTTTCTCGAGGTTCTCAGCACGCTCGTCAAACCGGGCGGCGCGCTCGGTATCGGGACGCTCAATCGAACGCCGCTGTCATTCATCAAGGCAATTATCGGCGCAGAATACGTCCTCCGCTGGCTTCCGAAGGGAACCCACAGCTGGCGAAAGTTCGTCCGCCCCAGCGAGTTGGACGACGTGTTATTGCCGCGCGGATTCCGCGTTGTGGACCGCTGCGGCGTCGATTTCAATTTGTTCACGCGGAAGTGGTCAACGATCAGGAGTATGAACTCGACATACCTGCAATTCTACAAACGCGCGGCGGCCTAACCCCTCGCTGCAGGCTTCTTAATATATCCGCAGCACTCAATGCTTAAGGTACGCCTGCAATCCAAAGGTGAACGCGCCCGATCACCGTCAACTTTATACGAGGTGATTGATTTGGCAGTGCTCCGCAAAGTTCTGACGTTCATTCTCACCCTGTTCATGCCCGTAATCGTCATTGTTCTGGGCGCAGGCATCGCTGCGGCAGGCGTCGTCTATGACAATGAAATCCTGACAACGACCGGCATTTTCGTCGTCGCCGCCGGTATCGGCTTGGGCGCGGCCATGTATGTCGGCTGGATCGACTGGTAGGCGTCCCTGCCCCATAGTGCACAACCGCCGCGTCATATTTTTGCCGAAAAGTAATCGTCAATTGCAACTCTAAATTGAAAGAGTGAATACGATGTGCAAATCACTTCGATTGATTGTCGGCTACATAAATTCAGTAAGAGTGGCCTGCGGCCAGTGTGGCGGTTCTGGAAATTACAAAGGATACCAGTGTCCTAGGTGCTGGGGTAAGGGCTACGAGGACGTGTAATTAGCCTTTTATAGCTTCCCTTACTCTGTGATCGTCCGATGGATGCTCTCCGCCGCGTCGCGGCCCTCGGCAACCGCTGTGACGGTCAGGTCTTCTCCGCCAAGTGCGCAATCGCCGCCTGCCCATACTCCTGACAGCGACGTGCGCCCCTCCAGATCAACGCGGATTTTGCCGCGCTCGACCTCCAGAACGGTCTTGCCGCCCCATCCCTCATAGGACTGGCCGATGGCGCGGAACACCTGATCGGCCTCCAGCACAAACGTCTCGCCGGTCCCGCGCAGGCCGTCCGGCCCCGCCTCGGTATATTCAAACTCGACGCCCCCCGGCACGGCGCGTTTCGGCATTGCATTGCATTTGATCCGCACACCGGCAGAGGTCGCGTGCGCCTGCTCCAACTCGCTGGCGCTCATCCCGTCCTGACCGCGCCGGTATACGATGGTCACATCTTCAGCCCCCAACAGCTTGGCTTGCACCGCCGCGTCAACAGCCGTCATGCCGCCGCCGATCACCACGACACGGCGACCGATGGGCAGCGCGCTCAGGTCGCTGGATTGGCGCAGGGTCGCGATAAAATCGACCGCATCGCTGACCCGCTCGTCCGTCCCGTCCATCGACAGGGCGTTCACGCCCGACAAACCCATCCCGAGGAAGACAGCATCATAATCCTCGCGAATCTCCCCTAGCGTGTAATCCTCGCCCAGCACGGACCCGGTTTCGATGCGGATACCGCCGATTTTCAACAGCCATTCAACCTCGGCCTGCGCGAAATCATCGACCGTTTTATAACTGGCAATGCCGTACTCATTCAGGCCGCCGGGTTTCTTGCGCGCATCGACCATCACGACCTTGTGGCCGTACATCGCCAGACGGTGGGCACAGGCAAGGCCCGCAGGCCCCGCACCGATCACGGCAACGATTTTCCCCGACGGCTGCGCACGGGTAAACGGGTGCGTGCCCGCCTCCATCAGCGTATCGGTGGCAAAACGCTGCAACGCGCCGATCACCACAGGCTGCCCCTCGGCAGCTTCGCGCACACAAGCCTCCTCGCACAGTGTTTCGGTCGGACAGACCCGCGCGCACATACCACCGAGGATATTCTGGCTCAGGATTGTTTTCGCCGCACCCTCGGGGCTACCGGCCTGAATTTGCCGGATAAACAACGGTATATCAATCGCCGTCGGGCATGCGGTGATGCACGGCGCGTCATAGCAGAAATAGCACCGGTCGGCGGCCACCAGCGCCTCGTGCGGTGACAGGGGCGGATAGGCGTCGGCAAAATTTTCGGACAAATCAGCCGAAGACAAGCGGCCCGCTACAATACCGTCTTCCCGAAGTGCATTTCCCACAGACCCAGTCTCCGTTTTCAGCATCAAGCCAAAACGCTAGCCGCTGGGCCATCAAGTTCATAGGGAAAATTTCGCGGTTTAACGGTGGCCGGCCATCGCAATTTCGCCGCCGCACGCTACACGCGCTAAGACCCTGAGAGAGCAGAAAAACGGCTTCGGAAAACCATCCGGCAAAAACGGCGGGAGAAATCCGTTCTGCCCGAACGCATCCTGAACAGTCATTTCGGTCCCTGTCGCGGCCCCTTTTCCGCTCCCTCAGGACACAACGCTAACGCGATAAATTTCTTAATCAAAGGGTTAATATTTAATTTACACAGGCTTTTGTCCCCCGAGCCGCCGAAAACACCCGCACGCCTGATCCGTTCTCTTTCCCGACCCGCCATTTTCTGCATGATACATCCGCGCCCGCCAACGACGACCGGAGACCCGCCGATGACCCCCAGCCATCTCTCTGCGACCGAAGCCGCCGCTCAAATCCGGCAGGGCACGCTCTCGTCGGTCGATCTGACCAAATCCTGCCTCGCGCGCATTGCCGAAACGGATGCGCTTATCGGCGCATGGGCCTATCTGGATGCCGGTCAGGCACTGGCACAGGCCGCCGCGTTGGATCAGCGCCGCGCCGACGGCCACCCCCTCGGCCCCCTGCATGGTGTGCCGGTCGGGATCAAAGACATTTTCGACACCGCCGACATGCCAACCGCGCTCGGTTCAACGGCGCACCCGGACCGCAGGCCGGATACAGACAGCGCGGCGGTCGAAAAGCTGCGTGCGGCGGGGGCCGTTATCCTCGGCAAGACCGTCACGACCCCCTTGGCCTTCGTCAGCCCCTCGAAAACCCGCAACCCGCACAATCCTGATTATTCGCCGGGCGGATCATCGTCGGGGTCGGCGGCGGGGGTTGCGGCGGGGCATATGCCCCTCGCCATCGGCAGCCAGACCGGCGGCTCGGTCAACCGCCCCGCCTCGTTTTGCGGCGTCTACGGTTTCAAACCGACGCGCGGGCAGATTTCGCGGCGCGGCGCATTGCAGACATCCGAGACGCTGGATTGCGTCGGCGGCTTTGCCCGCACGCTCGAAGATGTCGCCCTGCTCAACGACGCCCTGACCGGCTACGATCCCGCCGACAGCGCCAGCCACGACCGCCCGAGGCCGCAGACCCTCGCGGGATGCCGCGCCGAACCGCCAAGCACGCCGAAAATCGCTTTCATCGACTTTCCGCCGTTCAATATGACGGAACCCATGCGCGATGTGATTGAGGAGGTGGCTGGCACGCTCGGCCCGCATCTGACCCGCCTGCCGACGCCCGATTGCTTTGCCGATTTCCTCGCGGGCCAGCACACAATCCACACCTGCGAGATTGCCCGCAACCTGCACGGCGATCCCGCGATTGATCCCGAACATACCGACGACCTCGTCAGGGATCTGCTGGCACAGGGCCGCGCGGTGACCGAGGACGCTTATGCCGCCGCCCGCGCAAATGTCGCCAAGGCCGAGTCATTTTTTGCCGCGTTCTTTCAGGACTACGACGCCCTCCTCTGCCCCGCCTCCTGCGGCGAGGCTCCGCTGCTCTCCGAAAACACCACCGGCGATGCGGTGTGCCAAAAGATATTCACCTTCGCCGGTGTGCCGACGCTGGCCCTGCCGATGTATATCAGCAAAAATAACCTGCCATTGGGCGTACAGCTTGTCGGCGCGGCAGAGGGCGACGACCGCCTGTTCCGCACCGCGCAATGGCTTATGACCCACTGGTCACAGGCCGGCATGGGTCCCATCCCGAAAGGCACAGCATGAGCACCTATAACCAACCCCTCGGCGGCAACGACATGCCCCGCTTCGGCGGTCCCGCCACGATGATGCGCCTGCCCGCGCAGGACACGGCTGAGGGACTGGACGCCTGCTTTGTCGGCATTCCCATGGATATCGGCACGTCCAACCGCTCGGGCACACGGCTCGGCCCGCGCCAGATCCGCGACGAAAGCCGCATGCTGCGCCCCTATAACATGGCAACCGGCGCCGCGCCCTTTGACTGCCTGCAGGTCGCGGACATCGGTGATGTTCCGATCAACACGTTTGATTTGAAAAAATCCGTTCAGATCATCGAACAGCACTACACGGACCTGCTGTCCCACGGCACAATCCCGCTTACGCTCGGCGGCGATCACACGCTGACATGGCCGATCCTGCGAGCCGTCAAAGACCGCCACGGCCCCGTCGCGCTCATCCACGTCGACGCCCATTCCGACACCAATGATCATATGTTCGGCGAGACGGTCGCCCACGGTTGCCCGTTCCGCCGCGCGCACGAGGACGGCTGCCTCGTCAACGACAAGGTCTTCCAGATCGGGCTGCGCGGCACGGGCTATTCCCCCGACGATTTTAACTGGGGCCGGGACAAGGGCTGGTCCGTTATTCCCGCTGAATACTGCTGGCACAAATCCCTCGCGCCGCTGATGCAGGACATCCGCGAGAAAATCGGGAACACGCCCGTTTATCTGACCTTCGACATAGACAGCCTCGACCCGGCCTTCGCCCCCGGAACCGGCACGGTGGAAATGGGCGGCCTGTCGACGTGGCAGGCATTAGAGATCGTGCGCGGCTGTGCGGGACTCAATCTGGTCGGCGGTGATCTGGTCGAGGTGTCGCCGCCCTACGACCCCTCGGGCAACACCGCGATGATCGGCGCGACGTTGTTATACGAGATGCTCTGCGCCCTGCCCGGCGTCACCCGAAACGAACGCTGAGGATAGAACCGCAGTCCCGCGCCCGACGCGGGACCTCCTTGCTCAACGACACCCAGACAGCCCAAAAAGACCCCGGAGTGAATCCGGGGCAGCAAGAACCCGCCGGACCGAACGCTAAAAATAGTCCCCGCTGTCCCGCGCCTGACGCGGGACCTCCTTACTCAACAGCAATGCACACCCCCCTCCTCAAACGAGCAATGCACACCAATCAAAATCCGCACCGCCCTTGCACGCTCCTCGCGCATGTTTAAGACTTCACCAACAACGGCTTGCCGGAGGAACCAGCCATCGCTTTCAGATTTCTGCACACGGCTGACCTGCACCTCGATTCGCCGCTGAAAAGCCTCGCGTTGAAGGACGCCGACCTCGCGGGCCTGATCGGCAACGCCTCGCGCCGTGTGTTTGAAACCATCGTTCAAACCTGCCTCGACGAACGACTGGACGCGCTCGTCATCGCGGGCGATCTGTTTGACCGCGAATTGCGCAGCGTTAAAACTCCGGCCTTCCTCACACGCCAGTTGCGTCTGCTGCACGAGGCGGGTGTGCAGGTCTTTATGATCCGGGGCAACCACGACGCCGAAGCCTCGGCCATCACCAACCAGCTCGACCTCCCCCCCGGCGTCCACGTCTTCACAGGGCGCGGCGGCACGGTGACGCTCGAGGAAAAGGCCGTTGCGGTCCACGGCGTCAGTTTCGCCCAGAGACACGCGCCCAACTCGTTGCTGCCGAAATACAAGCCGCCCGTCCAAGGCATGGCAAATATCGGCCTGATGCACACCAGCATCGGCGGGACCGAGGGTCACGACGTTTACGCTCCCGTCTCTGTCGCAGACCTTGTCGCGCATGGCTTTGACTATTGGGCGCTGGGCCACATCCACAAACGACAGGTCCACCACGAACACCCCTTCATCGTCATGCCCGGCATCCCCCAGGGCAGAAGCGTGCGCGAGGCGGGGCCGAAATCCGTCACCCTCGGCACAATCGACGAGGGCGGCATCCGCATCGAAGAACGCCACACCGGCATCGCCGAATTTTCGGCGGTAACCGTCAACGTCGCGGGCGCAACCGAAATCGAGGACGTGCGTGCCGCCATCCGCCAGTCCATTCAGGACAGCGCCGAAACCACCCGCTCGGAACATGCCGTCCTGCGTCTGTCGCTGCGGGGTGAAACCGCACTTGCATGGCGCATCCGCCGCGATACCGAAACGCGGCTCGAAGAAGCGCGCGAGGAGGCGGCAGCCTACGGCAATGTCTGGATCGAAAGCCTCGGGGCGCACGCCGCCCCGCCCTCCGGCACGATCACCGGAGACGATCCCGTGGTCGAACTTCAGACGCTGATGCAATCGCAGGTCATCTCCGATCCGTCCTTTGTCCGCGACGCAGCAGCCGAGATGGACAAGCTGATCAAAAAACTGCCCCCCGGTCTGCGCGATCAATTCGGCGGGGACGAGGCCGAACGCGACGCGATGCTGCGGGCGGTACTCAGCGATGGCGTCGAGGACGTCGCCGCCGCCCTTCACGCTGCCGGTGACGGGGGTACGGAATAATGCGCCTGCGCAAACTCGACCTCACCCGCTACGGTAAATTCAGCGACCACACGCTCGATTTCGGCGCATCCGCACAGGGCCGCGCCGATTTTCATATCGTCTACGGCCCGAACGAGGCGGGCAAATCCACCACCCTCGCCGCGTATATGGACCTGCTGTTCGGCATCGGCGCGCAGTCGGCATTCGGCTTTCTGCACGATTATAAATCCATGCTGATCGGCGCAACGATCGAGGCGAACGGCGAGGCTCTGTCGCTCACACGAACCAAGGGCAACAAGGATACCCTGCGCGACGAAACCGGAAACGTCGTTGATCCCGCACGTCTGTCCGCCATCCTGCACGGTCTCGACCGCGACACCTACGGCACGATGTTTTCGCTCGACGGCGCACGGCTTGAAAGCGGCGGCGAGGATATTCTGGCCAGCAAGGGCGAGCTGGGTCGCCTGCTCTTTTCCGCTGCTTCGGGCATGGCCGATATCGGCGGCACACTCGAAACCCTCCGGGGCGACGCCGCAAAATTCTTCGCTGCGGGCAAGCGCAAACACGAACTCGGCGACCTCAAGGATGAACTCAAGGCGCTGGACGACGAGCGCAAAGCCCTCGACACCCACGCCGCCGATTTCGAACGCCTCCGCGAAACCCTCGCCGCCGCAAAAACCCGCCGCGAAGAGGTTCAGGCCGAACGCAACAGGATCGCACGCGACAAGGAAAACCTCGAAAATCTCAAGGGCGCCTTTCCGCTGGCCCAAGAGCTGACCGAGCTGAACACGGCAGAGGCCGCACTGGCCGATTATCCGCCGCTTGATGACCCTGCTTTGCTGGACGAGGTCGCAAAACTGCGCGAGGCACGGACCGAGGCGCGCACGATTGAACAGGCCGCCACCGACGAAATCACGCGCATCGACGCGGCACTGGCCGATCAGAAACCCGACGCCGCCGCCCTTGCTCTCGCCGACCGGCTTGCGCAGATGCAAGGTCTGCAAAGACGGTATCACACGGGCCGCGATGATCTTGAAAAACGGACGCTGGAACGCGACAAGGCAAATGCCGCCGTTACCGCTGCCCTCGCCGCGCTCGGCGCGCCCGCCGGAACTGCCGCCGAAACACTTTTGCAGCCCGTGGACGCCCTTGCGCGGCTCGATGCACTGCTCGGCGAACACACCCTGCTGACCGCCGCGCTCGACACTGCAATCGCCGAAAAATCAGACGCCGACGAAACCCTCAAAAGTCTACAGGGTTCAACCGCCACCGACGCCGCGCCGGTCGACACCGCACCCCTCGCACCGCTGCTCGCCCGCATTCGCGCCGACGACCCGACCGGCAAAGTGCAACGCGCGCAAGAGGCATTGGACCGCGCCGTCGCCGAGGCAGAACGCCTGCTGCCCGCCCTCGCGCCGTGGACCGGAACCCCTGACGCGCTGCTCGGTTCAACTGCCCCCGCCCCCGATCAGGCCGCAGCATGGCGCGACCGTGCGCGCAAAATCGCAGACGACATGATCGCGCTTGAAAACCGCCGCGCAAAGGACAGCGAAGACCTCGCCCGCAATGCGGCGGCGATCAGCAGCATGACCGGGGCGCAAGGCGTTGTCTCCGACACACAGGCCGCCGACGCCCGCGCATCGCGGGACACCGCATGGCGGACCCACCGCACCGTGATGGACGATCAGACCGCCGACGCATTCGAACGCGCCCTTGATGCCGACGACCGCGCCCAAGCCGACCGCCTCGCCCAAAGCGACCGCCTCGCCACCCTGCGCGAACTCGAACAGACCCGCGGAAGTTTGCAGGCGGGCCTGACTGCGATCGGGGCCGAACAAACCCGCCTCGCCGCCCTGCAAAATGCCCTGTCCGCCGAATTGAGCGCGCCGCTTAACCGCGCCGGACTGCCCGCGGACTACGACCCGCTGGGCTTACCCGCATGGCTGACCCAGCGTAGCGCCGCCGCCGCCGCCGCCACACGGGCGCAATCGGCGCGGGACGATTATGACGACGCTGTCAAACGCGCGGCGACGCATAAAAACACCCTCGGCGCTGCCTTGTCCCAGGCGGGCATAGCCGCTCAAGCGGGCTTGTCACTCGACCGTCTTCTCGACGCGGCGGATGCCCTGATCGAGCGTGAAAAAACCGCTGCCCTCAATCGTGCAACCGTTGAAAAGACCCGCGCCGATGCCGCACGCAATGCCGACAAACGGAGCGAAAAATCCGCCGAGGCAAAGAACGCGCTGGATGACTGGCAAGCCCGCTGGACGGACGCGCTTGGCGGAACATGGCTGCAAAACCGCACCCCTGCCGAGGTTTCCGCCTTACTGCCGACTCTGCGCCGTCTGTCCGATCAGATCGAAACACAAGCTGACAAAATCCGCCGCGTCGCCAGCCTCGAACGCGACATTGCGGCCTTCGAGGCGGCGCTGGATGCCCTCAACGCCGACGCCCCCGAAGACCGCGCGGAAGATGCGGGCGCGCGTTTTGCCAAACTCTCGGAACGTGTCAGCTCCGCAAAACTGGCCGAGGCGCAGAACGACACCCGCACCACCGCGCGAGAGGGCCACGTGCAAAAACGCACAAACGCCGCCGCCAAACGCACCGCGATTACCGAGCGCGTGACCGAGATCGCCGCGCGCTATCCCGCGACGCTCGAGATCACCGATGTTGACGCCCTTGCCCGTGCCCTCAACCAATCCGCCACGCGCGCCGAATTGCAGAAGAAAATCGCCTCCCAGCAAAGCGCGCTCACCGGCCTGCTGGGTGCAGAGTCTCTGGCCGGGGCAACCGCTCTGCTGTCGGGCACAACGCTGCGAGACGTCACCGCCGCACTGGGCGGGATCGACGGTGATTATCAGCAGGCCGAGGCCGAAAGGGACGAGGCCATCGGCGCGCACCGCGATGCCGAAAACGCCATTCAGGCAGTCGGCGGAGACGCCGCCGTCGCGCGGCTCGAAGAACAACGCGCCACGCTTCTGCTCGACATCGCGGAAAAGGCATCGGCCTGTCTGCGCCTCACCCTCGGCGTGATGGCGGCGGAACGGGCGCTGCATCTTTACCGTGACCGCCACCGCAGCGCGATGATGAGCCGGACGGCAGACGCCTTCCGCACCATCACCGGCGGCGCATTCGACAAGCTGGAAACCCAGCCCGCCGGAAAGGCGGAGCGCCTGATCGCCATTCGCAAAAACGGCGGCGCATCGGTCGGCGTCGACGGCATGTCCACCGCCACCCGCCACCAGCTTTATTTCGCGCTGCGCCTTGCGGGATACGAGGACTTTTGCCAAAAGTCAGGCCCGTTGCCGCTGATCGCAGACGATATTCTGGAATCTTTCGACGAGGACCGCGCCGCAGAGGCGTTTACCCAACTCCGCACCCTTGCGCACAAGGGTCAGGCGATTTACCTCACTCACCATCGGCATTTGTGTACCATCGCCAAGGATTTGTGCGGCGACGACGTCACAATACATGACCTCTGACGCACAATGGCGTACCCAGTCGCATCCGCAAACGAACCGGTCCCCTGATCATGTCCCAGTCATCGCGCACAGGTTTTGTCATCTCCGCCCCGTCATCGGGCGCGGGCAAAACCACCGTCACCCTTGGTCTGCTTACCGCCCTGCGCGCCGGGGGAGACGACATTTGTTCGGCAAAGACCGGCCCGGATTACATCGACCCCGCCTTTCACGCTGCGGCCACAGGACAGCCCTGTATCACCCTTGATCCGTGGTGCGCGTCCCCCGATCAACTGCGCGCCCGCGCCGCTGCCGGAACCGCACCGTTTCTCGTGGTCGAGGGCGCAATGGGCCTGTTCGACGGCGCTCCCTCCGACTCGCCGATGGGTCACGGTTCGACCGCCGATGTGGCGCAGGCGCTCGACCTGCCCGTGATCCTTGTGCTTGACGCCGCCCGCCGCGCGCAAACCGCCGCCGCCATCGTCCACGGCCTCGCGTCCTTCCGCCCTGACATTCAAATTGCAGGCGCGATCCTCAATCGTATCGGCAGCCCGCGGCACGAAACGATGATGCGCCGTGCTGTCGAGACCGTTACGCCGGTTCTCGGCGCAATCCCGCGCAGCAGCACGCTCACGGTTCCCTCCCGCCATCTGGGTTTGCAACAGGCCGGAGAGTTACAGGACCTCGGCGACCTTCTCGCATCACTGGGCGAGGCTGTCACCGAACACTGCGACCTCGGTGGAATCCGCAAGTCCGCCGCGCCGCTTGCCGCGACCGGAATGCCAACGCGACTGACTCCGATCGGCCAGCGCATCGCCGTCGCGCAGGACGAGGCATTCGGATTTTCATACCCCCACATGCTGGCGGACTGGCGCGCGCAGGGGGCCGAGATTTCCGTCTTCTCCCCGCTCGCCGACGAACGGCCCGCCACGGACGCAGACGCCATTTTCCTGCCCGGCGGCTATCCCGAACTCTACGCAGGCCGCCTTGCCGCCGCCGGGGCCTTTCGTTCGGGCATGATGGCGGCACAGCTCACCGGCACGCTGATTTACGGCGAGTGCGGCGGGTTCATGGTGCTGGGACAGGGATTGATCGACGGCTACGAACAGCGTCACCAGATGCTCGGTTTCCTCGATGTCGAAACCACCTTCGCACAGCGCAAACTCTCCCTCGGCTACCGCGATCTGACCCCGTTGACCGAACTGCCATGGACAGGGCCGCTCAAGGGGCACGAGTTCCATTATTCGACCATCACCCGCAGCGAGGGCGACCCGTTATTCGACGCCGCCCCTGCAAAGGGCGACCCCACACCCATCGGCCTGCACAACGGTCGCGTCATGGGCAGTTACGCTCATGTGGTCGAGGCGGCCTGACCCGTCTCCTCGGTTTCTTCTTCAACAACCGGCTTTTCCCAGCCCCGCTCGTCGGGCGATGCCGTTTCCAGACGGTCGGTGTTCATCACCGCCTCCAACTGCTGCGACCGCGCCAAAGACCGCGCAACATAATCGGAATTACTGGCAAAATCAGAGGTCCAGAATTCGCGCAGCTCGTCAAAGCCCTCTTCGTCATGTTGCCGGAAAGCGCGGGCCAGTCGCTCGGCACGGAACGGATGCACACCCAGCGCCGTCAGCGTCTCGCGCCCTGCTTCGACAGACGACCCCAGCAACTCGCGTATCACCGTATGCGCGCCCGCCTCTAACAGGCGATAGGCGTTGTTGCGGTCGGTCGCACGCGCGATCACACGCACATGCGGCCACGTCTTGCGCACATCTTCGACAATGCGTGCCTGTGTTGTCGCATTGCCCAGCGTCGCGACCAGCACGCTCGCCTTGGCAATGCCCGCCGCCTCCAGCAGGTCGACACGCGAGGCATCGCCGTAATACGCCTTGACCCCGAATTTGCGCATCGTATCCAGCTGGCGCGGATCGGAATCCAGCACCACCGTTTCAATCCCCTGCGCCCGCAGCATGCGATTGACCATCTGGCCAAATCGCCCGACCCCCGCGATAATCACCGGCCCGTGATGCTTTATCTCGTCATCGTCGCGATGCTCCAGATCTTCATGCAGCCTCGGTTCGATCACCTTCTGGAAAAAGATAAAGAACAAGGGCGTCAGGAACATCGTAACCGCGATGATCAATGTCGCCACTCCGCCCGTCATCGTCGAAATGGCCGAGACTGTGGTGGCCAGCGCAATCAGGACAAATCCGAACTCACCGGCCTGCGGCAGGGCGAGCGTAAACAGCCAGAAATCACGCGGCGACAGTTTGAACAAACGCGCCAGCACCGCCAGTACCAGCGCCTTGACGGCGATCACACCGATGGCACAGCCGATGATCAGAACGGGCCGCTCGCTCAGCAAACCGAAATCAACACCCGCCCCGACAGAGATAAAGAACACCCCCAGCAGCAAGCCCTTAAACGGCTCGATATTGCTTTCCAACTCGTGCCGGTACTCGGACCCCGACAAAACGACACCCGCCAGAAATGCGCCCAGCGCGGGTGACAACCCGACATAATCGACCAGCAGAGCCGTGCCGATCACCAATGCCAGCGCGGCGGCGGTAAACACCTCGCGCGACCGGCCCGACGCGATAAACCGGAAAAACGGATAGGCCAGAAACCGGCCCGCCAGAATGATCGAGCCGATTGCGCCGAGAATAACCAGCGCCTTGGCAAACTGGGGCAGCTCGTTCAGCCACACGGCCCCTTTGGGCTTTGGCGCACTGGGCAGCATGTTCCAGATGTCAAAGCCCGCGCCCCCCGCCAACAGCGGCATCAGGGCGATAATCGGGATCACGGCGATATCCTGAAACAGCAGAACAGCAAAGGCCGAACGCCCGCCCCGCGTGCCCTCCAATCCCCGCTCCTGAAGGGTCTGCAAAACAATGGCCGTGGATGACAGCGCAAGGATCATCCCGACCGCAATCGACGCCTGCCACGTCAGTCCGAACAGATAGGCGATACCGGCAATCAGTCCGACGCTGACACCAACCTGCGCCCCGCCCAGCCCGATCAGTTCGCCGCGCATCTTCCACAATTCGTTGGGCCGCAGTTCCAACCCGATCAGGAACAGCATCATCACGACGCCGAATTCGCTGAAATGCATCAGCTCCTCGGCTTCTTTTTCGCTGAAAATCGCATGGATAATCGGTCCGAGGACCACCCCCGCAATCAGATATCCCAACACCGAGCCAAGCCCGATCCGCTGGGCAATCGGAACCGCGATCACCGCACCGAGCAGATAAAGGAAAACACCGCTGAGAACTTCCATCGTCTCAGCCCTTCCCTGCCGGTTTATCGTAAAGCCCGGCCAGCCCGCGCAGCCCGCTCGCTGCTTCAATATCCAGCGTCCGCTCCCGCAAATCGCGAAGCAGCTTTGCGTATCCCGCCGCATGCGCATCCAGCACCGAACGGTCGCGCCGGTTATTCGCCTCGAACAGCGCAAAGGGCGGCAGATACGTCATCCCGCACAGCATCGCGGTTTGCTCGAACGGCGAAAACAGCGCGCGCAGGTCCAACCGGTTACGCCCTTCGGGTCCATAGGCGGCCTGCGCCCCGCCCGCTGTCACCGCATTCAGCCACAGCTTTCCGCGCAGCGCCTCGCCCCCCGGCCCATAGGCCCAGCGCCACTCCAGCACCAGATCAATCCACTCCTTCATCAGTGCGGGAGCGGAATACCAGTAAACCGGATGCTGAAAGACCACCGCGTCATAGCGGGACACCCGCTCCTGCTCGCGGTCCACGTCGATTTCATAGGTCGGATACTCGGCATACAAATCCGCGACCGTCACGCCGTCCACACCCTCCGCAACCCGCTTCAGGCGGCGGTTGGCTTGAGAGCGTTCGGTTCTGGGATGCGCATAAAGGACAAGAATCGAGCGTTGCATGAGACAGAGTCACATTGCCGGACACTGAACGCAACCGGCACAACGGGATAATCGCACGTATTTTCCCTTTCAGGCCGAAATGCGCGTCCCGTCCGCGCTCGCTGCCGCACGATGCTGCCCCCGCAAGGTCAGATAGATCCCCGCGCCGACAATCATTACGACACCGACAACCGCTTCGGGCGGCGGCACTTCGGACCACAGCAGATAAGCGAACAGGCACGCGCCCAGCAGATGCGTATAATCAAACAGCGTGAGAAAGCTGGACTCGGCCAGCTGATAGGCACGGGTCAGCCCGCCGACCCCGATCACGGCGGCCAGCGCCAATCCGGCCATTACCGCCAGCACGGACGGGTCGGGCGTCGTCCAGCCGCCAAAGATAAACCGCTCGCCCTCCAGCGGAAACAGCGTCAGCACAACCGCCCCGGCCGCGCCCATCAGTCCAAAAGCCGAAAAATTGGCAAAGATCAGCGCAAAGGGCGATTCCTCGCGGCATCGTTGCCGGGTAATGATCACGCAAACCGCATAGAACGCACCGGCCAGCACCGGCAGCAGAGAACGCCAGTCCAGATCACTGCGAAACGGTTGCAGGATGACCAGCACTCCGGCAAACCCGACCAGCACCGCCAGAATCCGCCGCCATCCGACCGGCTCGTTCAGAAACAGCGCGGTGAATGTCAGCACGAACAAGGGCGCGGTAAACAATCCCGCTGTCGCCTGCGCCATCGGCATCATGGGGATCGACCCGAAAAACAGCAGCATCGAAACCGCCATAACCACCGCCCGCAGGCACACCCAACGCGGCGCGCGCTGGCGCAGGGTCGCCCCGTCAAAGAACCGCGCCGCCACGGCAATCATCGGCAGGGCAAACAGCGCACGGATCAGATGGAACTGCCAGACGGTCAGATCATCGCTCACGACCCGCACCAGATTGTCGACAAAGCTCATCAGAAACATGCTCGCCATCAGCAAACCGGCGGCAAAGACAGGACGGTCAGCGGTCATTTCATTGCGGCTCCCTGGGCGGTATCGGAGTCTCACTATCATCGGTCCACGGAATCTCGCCATAGTTCTGAGGCCGCGCCCGCGCGGGCCTGCCCTCGCGCCACGCCACAAACCCGCCCGAACCGGCAATCAGAACCATGCCCAGCACCGTCATGGCCGACGGTACGGTCTGCCAAACGGCAAAATCGACAGCCGGAATGATGATGAGATAGCTGTATTCAAACGGCGCGATCTTGCTGGCATCGGCCATCTGATAGGCACGGACACTCGATTGCATCCCGATGATATGCGTCACCGCCGTGACCATCAGCAGGCCGAACACAAAAACCGAAATATCGGCCCAACCGGTTGTCAGCGCGGGGTATCCCGCCTTGATATCCCCGCTGAACGGGATCATCCCGACAAAAGACACGGCCACCATGGCAACCGCGACATAAACCGCATTATGCACCATCGACAGCGCAAAGGCCGGATCGGCGCGGCAACGCCAGCGGGTCACAACAACGCCCAGCGCATAAGAGACCGCCGCGCCAACCGGCATAAGTGCCGCCAGCTTCATGTCGCCGCCGGGCTGAACAATGCACAGCACGCCGGCGAAACCGACGAGGATGGCAACCACGCGCCTCGGCCCGATCGGTTCACGCAACAACAGCGCCGCGAACAGCGTAATCAGCATCGGTCCGATAAAGAACGACGCGCTGGCTTGGGACAGGGTCAGAAACGGCAGAGACGCATAAAACAGCACATAGGCCGAGCACATGAACCCGCCGCGCAAAGCCGGCCACAGCCATTGCGTCGGCCTCAGCTCGCGCCCCTTGCCCAGCGCGACCGCGATCAGCCACAGCAACAACAGAACCGCAAGCGAACGGATCAGCTGCGCCTGCCAGACCGAGGCTGTCTCGACGATCTTTTTGACAATCGCATCCTGAACACAAAACGCCACCATGGCGAGGACGATCAGTAAAATCGCGCGCCGGTCGTCGGCGCTATGCCCGCCGGTTTGTTCTGTTTCCGTCGGTACAGCCATCTCGCCCTCCGGTCACGATAATCGCCCGAATCCACCATAGAGCGCACAACCCGCCACCAGCCTCGCTTTTCGCGACCTGCAACTGTCGCTCTCAGGCGTTTTTGGCGACGACCCGGAGACTTAAGATTACGAGGGCTTGCCGGTAAATCCGTTTCCGCGCTCGGCCAGATAATCGTCGGTCGTCCTGACCTTGGGTTTCTCGCCGCCTTGGAACGGATTATCCGACACCTTAAACGCCGCCCCGACGCGGCAATCGTCGCACATCTGGATAAGGCGGGCGCGGTCGGGATTATCGAACATCCAGTGCTTGCCGCCCAATTTTTCAAGGATACGCTTCACCGTGCTGCCGGACCCGAAGGGGCGACCGCATTCAACACACGGAAACGGTTCTTCTTCGTGCAGCACCCGCGCCCGCCGCGCGGCCTCGTCGGGGTTAAAGCGCGGCGCAAGTTTCAGCGCATTCTCGGGACAGGTATTGACGCAGATACCGCATTGCAGACAGGCATCCTCGCGAAAGCTGACCTGCGGCTTATCGGGATTATCCAGCAGCGCCCCGACGGGACATTGCGACACGCAGGCAAGGCACAGCGTACAGGCCTCGGTGTTCATTACGACCTCGCCGTAAGGCGCGCCTTCCGGCAACGCAAACGCCTCCGTGCCCGATGTCAGGGCACTCATCGACAGGCGCGTTGCGGCGCGCTTGTCGCCAACAGGCGACACCGGCTCAATGCTCATCGGCTCGGGCGCAGCGGCATACAGTGCCTCGGTCAGATGGTCGGGATCATCCGTTTCGATGATCGAAACGCGATCAGCATCACGCCCCGCACCGGCCATCATCGCACTGACAAGCGTCGCCTGAAAATCGACAGGTTCGGCCTCGCCCTCGCGCCGCACACGTTCGGGCAAATGAACGAACACCCGCTGCGCGCCCATCGCAAACGCGCCCAGCAACAGGTCATGCCCGACCTGCGTTACCTCGTTGACCGCCAGCGGAATCACCGACGCGGGCAATCCGCGCCCGTATCGCGCGGCCATGGCAATCAGCGCCCTGCCGTCTCGTTCGTCGTGGATCAGCACATCGGGATTCTCGCCTCCCGCCTCGGTATAGGCATCCAGCATCGTGCCCAGACGCATCCGCGTTTCGGTCGGCCTCGGCAACGCATATTCCGCCGCGCCCGACGGACAAACCGCCGAACACCCGCCGCACCCGGCGCAAACCATCGGGTCAATCTTGACCGTCTCACCATCGGGCGAGATCGCACCGGTCGGACAGACATCAAGACATCGCGTACAGCCCGTCTGACCCGACCGTGCATGGGCGCACAGCTCGGCATGAAAATCGATGTAAAGCGGCTTTTCGAATGTCCCGACCATGCCGCCCGCAAGGCGCAAGGTCTTCTCCACCGCCACCGGATCGGCTGGATCGGCACGCAGATACCCGTCCCGTTTTCCATGGGCGGGGACCAGCGGCGCATCGCCGGACAGGTCAACGACAATATCACAGCGAGAGCGCCCGCCATCGCGCGGTGCATCAAACGCAAACCCGCCGCGCCCTCCCGGAATGGCCTCGGCCACCGCATCGGCGACAATCTCGAACGCACCGAGATGGCCGGTCATCCCGCGCACACGGCCTTTCACAACCGGATAGGGGTCATCCCATCGCGGCAAGGCATCGCCCTCGTCTTTCAGCATAACCGTAACGGTCAAAGACGCGGACAACGCATCCGCCGCCGCCATCGCCGTTTCCCCCGAGCCATAGACCAGACAGACGCCTTCGCTCTCCAGATCTATCGAGCCGGTCGCACGTCCGCTCCATGCATGTTCAGCCAGCAATGCCGCCACTTTCGGCGCGGCGGCATTGCCCTCGTCCGACCACAACGCCCGATCCCGAACATCAACCATCGACAACGCGCCGGCCCCGTCGACCTCTTCCGCGATTTCTTCAAAGCGCACGGCTTCCTGCGCGCAGGCAACGACCAGATCACCGCGCGACAAGGCGTCGGCGACTGTGCCGGCCTCGGTCCGGCACAGCGATGTATAAAACGCCGCCGCGCCAGTCGGCGCGCACGCGCCGCAGACTTTGTCCTTGTCCGTTGCAACCGATCCCTCGCAATCGCATAACAGTACTGTCGGTTTTTCCTGCGTCACGCGCGCATCCCCCTCGGATATTTCGCTTGGGTTTTTCCCGGCTTTGGGCAAGCTTAACCGCAACAGTTCGGCAAACACGATACGAAAGTGCAGCGGACAGCATGACAGATATGACAGCAAGGATGGTCTCGATGCCCGTGGGCGTGGTCCTGCGCCGCGCGCCGGGCGTCACACGCTGGGCGGCATGGCACTGGAAACCGACCGGCGTTCTCCCCGGCGCTGCACCGGCGAACTGGCGCGTATTGCGCGAGGAGGACGGCGCAACCGAATACCACGCTGCGACCCTGACGCTCGAACTCCACCGCAAAGAGACCGAGGCTTATCTGACGACCCTGACGATGAATCCGCCCAGCGTCTACGTGATCCTGCGCCCTGCCGAGGATGCCGACCATCCGCACGACGTCGAACCCTACGCCGTGACGGCCTCCGCTTTCGAGGCTCAGGATTATCTCGATTCCGGCGAAGAAATTGTCGAACCCGTCATCGCCCCGCCCGGATTGGTTGCATGGATCCGCGAGTTCACCGACACTCACCACGTTGAGGAAGAATTCAAAAAGCGCAAACGACGGAACTGGTCCGAAGAAGCCGAAGACGGTCGCGGCGATGCCCGCGTGCGGCAGGATGCAGACGTCTACCGCGCCCCCGGCACGATGAAACCGAAATCGGTGCACTGACCATGAACAACTCAAAAGAAGGCTTCGCCTCGCGGTGGTCACGCCTCAAACGCGAACCGGGCGACGAACCGGAACAGCCCGAACAATCAGAGCAACCTGCTGAGATTACCGAGGCGCAAGGCCCCGCCGAGACACCGGTTGAGGAACTGACCGACGCCGAGCTGCTCGAAAAACTCGGTTTGCCCGATCCCGACTTGATGAAAAGCGGCGACAATTTCAGTGCCTTTATGAACCACGCGGTTCCCGATCGTCTGCGCCGCCGCGCCCTGCGCGTTCTCTGGGGCAGTAATCCGATCCTCGCCAATCTGGATGAACTCGTTGATTACGGTGACGATTTCACCGATGCCGCAACCGTCGTCGAAAACATGCAGACAATCTATCGGGTCGGACAGGGTTCCGCGTGGAAATACCGCGAGGAACAGGCCCGCATCGCCGAAGCAAAGGCCATCGCGGAGGCCGAGGACGCTGAAAGGCGCGCGCATAACGGCGAGCCGCAGCCGGAGAAAGAGGCCGAAACGCTGGTCATTGACGCGGACCCCGAACCCGAAACGTCCGCCGAAGACGCGCCCGAGCCGGAATATGCCGCACTCGCGCATGACGCCCCGCCGGAGCTTGCGCCTGTCCCGCCGCGCCCCCGCGCCATGCGATTCGGCTTTGACGAAGGTGAACCGGCCTAGGCGTTTGGCCCGCCTACCCGTGGCAGGCCTTCATCTTTTTGCCGCTGCCGCACCAGCACGGTTCGTTTCGCTTCGGTTGATGGGGCGGCAACTGATCGCCGTCTACATAAAGCCACCGGCCCTCCTCGCGCACAAAGAACGACCGTTCGCGCATCTGCTGAAACCCGTCAGCCGCACCGCCCCCGATCAGGCCCGGACCTTTCTGTTTGAACGCAGCGGCAAATTCGACATGCCCCTCCTGATCGCGCGCACCGCCGCGCTGCGCACCCAGAATAATCAGATTCGTCCACTCCGTCTCACGGATTGTCTTAAGCACATCCCGCAAGGCATCCGGGCCGCGTGCGGATTTTTCGTGAGTCTCCACCAGATACGCGGCCTCGCCCCGACAAAACGCCGAAAAGCGCGAGCGCATCAGCGCCTCGGCGGTCGGTGCATTCGCACTGCCCCGCAAGTACGGCGCACAACACTCTGAAAACGCGAGCCCCGAGCGGCACGGACATTGACCCTGATCTGTCACATTAATCCCTTCGAAGCACCTCGGCTTTTTGCCGTTCCGCGCACCGAAAGACAAGCGTCCTAGAACACGCTAACTGCAATTCAACCCCTGCGGCACTCGTTTCCTTTACAGGTGCGCAAAAATTTGTCAGGCTATCGACAACGCACGGGGAAAAATCACCGGCGACTGCCTTCTGAAACGGAGGGCTTCTAGGGAAGGAAACGCCCGAAATGGGTGATGCGGCCACACTTAACAGTGCGGAAGTTGCGCAGGAGGATCTCCTGCGGGCGCGCATGTACGACTTGCTTGGTGTATTGCTGCGCGATGCACCTTCAAAGGACCTGCTGACAAAGCTGGCAGGGTTCGAGGGGGACGACACCCCGCTCGGGAGCGGTATCTCTGCCCTGTCGAAAATCGCTAAATCAATGAGCCCGGAAAAGGCATCGCGCGAGTTTCACGATCTGTTTGTCGGGCTGGGTCGCGGTGAGCTGCTGCCCTACGCCAGCTATTACATGACCGGCTTTCTGAATGAAAAGCCGCTCGCGAAGCTCCGCAACGACATGGCGCGCCTTCAGATCGAGCGCGCGCCCTCGGTTTACGAACCGGAGGATAACATCGGCTCGCTGTGCGAAATGATGGCCGGCCTGATTCAGGGCCGTTTCGGAGCGCCCGCGGATCTGGGCACTCAAAAAGATTTCTTCGCAACGCACATTTCATCATGGGCGGGGCATTTCTTCACGGACTTAGAGGGCGCGGAATACTCGCTGCTCTATGCACCGGTCGGCACAATCGGAGCGCGCTTTATCGATATCGAGAAAGA
>CALGNW010000339.1 GCA_937958345.1 uncultured Neomegalonema sp.
GCAAATCCCTCCCACAACAATTCCTGCGTCGACAGCGCAGGCAGGGCGATCTCATCGGCTGCTGCATAAAGCGTTGTCATCAGGGGCACGTAGTCTGTACCGAACCCTGCCAACTCGAAAAACGCAGGTCCCGCCGATGAAAATGCGGTCGCCATGAAAAATCCGGCAATCACCCAAGTCAGCACAAAGCTGATGAGAAATTGCATGTGAACCCCGCGCCCGCCCGCGCCTGCGATCATCAGGCCGCCGATCATCGCCACAAACCACACGTTATAAAGCAAATTGAGTCCGGCGAGCGCGACCGGACTGCTTAACAAAGGCCCGAACCATTCATGCGGCAGGGATCCGAAATGAAGCGTCCTGTCCCAATCGCTAAACACCTGATCCCACTGAAAGGGATTGAGCACGGCAATCGCGCCCTTCAAAACCGCAAAACCGACCATAAAAAACGAAATAGAAATCAGCATGTGCAGCATGTTGAGGACGCGATCACGCGAAAGGACGGTTCGAATCCATCCCACCATCGCCCGGCCCGGGCTCGGCGGTTTTTCCAGCACGATCATACGCACCAGCTTCCACCCCACGACACAGCTGAGGATAACTGCGAGCGTTACAACACTGAAATACGCAAACACGCTGACGACTTCGAAATCGGGTTTGGTTCCGGTAACCGACGAAACAGGATGCGACAGCAAAAACGTGGCGATACCCAATCCGTAGAGCACCGCATAATTCTTAAACGTGCGCATTACTTCCGCGCCGAATCCCGGTGTGCGCTCTGCGACTGGCGGCAGTGCCGCGTGATACGTCATAATACCGTCCTGCCATTCGGCGTGTCAGCGGGCGCTTCAGACTTCGGATGGGCGACGCGGGTATAAAAGACCTGCTCGACAAAACGATAGGTCAGCGCCGCCAGAACCACGCTGATCGCCAGCGTCAGACAAAATGCTGATAAAGCGGGCATTTCGGTGCGGACAAGTCGCGCAATTGGATAGTGCCAAAGGTAAATCCCGTAAGACCACAAACCCAACTTTGCCAGCGTCGCGCTGCCCAGCACCGCCGCAACGCGGTTCCCGCCCGGTTTTAGCAAACAGGCAATCAAGACTGCCGTCGCAATTTCAACGCCGATAACACTGATGCTAAAGCCCAGCGTATCACCGAAAGTGACCCCGTAGAACGACACGCCGATCACAACGATGCACAGCGCAGACAGCAGTTCGGCCCGATCTTCCGGCTGCCAGCGGCTCACCGCCAACAAGGCCCCAAGGAACAATCCCGACGAGTGCGAGAACGGCATGTAAAAGACCGTGAACCAGTCATAACCCGAGACAGACAGTCCAAGCCGAAGCAACGTCGTGATAACAAACCCGGCGATCAGCGCAGGCAGAACGGCGCGGCGTCCTATCCAGAAGACCAGCGAAAGCAGGATATAGAACTGCATCTCGGTGGCCAGCGTCCACGTATGGATCAGCCATCCGGGCGCACGCTCCAACGCGGTTGTTATGTTTGCAACAAACAGCAAAGCAGGCAGCGTCTCGGCCCCAAGCACCGATCCGTCACCGAAAAACCATGCGATAAGGCCCACAACAACAACGACACATGCCAAAAGCGGCCATATCCGCCGCAATCGGCGCGCCACGAACGTCCTCACATCCCCGAAACCAACCGCTCGGTCGGACTTCATTAAAATTGCAGCCGTTAGATAGCCGCTGAGGACAAAAAAGACATCAACCCCCAGAAACGCGCCCTCTAAACCCGGCAGGCGCACGTGAAACGCGACCAGCGCAATCGCTGCCAGTGCCCGAATACCATCAATTGAGAGTACGGTTTTCCCCACCTCAGGGTCACCCTTTCACTAGCCGCGCGAACCAGCCGCCGAGTGTCGGGGGAATCAGTTAACAATTTACAAGGCATAACTTTGTGCGCGCCCGCGCAGGCCCGGCCTCCCGCGCGCATCTAAAACGAGAAGGCAGCCAAACGAATAAAGTTCAGGGCTGAATCCCCGCAATATGTGCAAATGTGCCTGTACACGCCACAATTTTACAAGGGTTTCGCGGGCCTTTTAAATCCTTATATACCATATATAATCGGCCTGAATTTCGGGGGATACCATGGGATCGTCGACCACGCGCACGCTTGCATTTGTGGCGCTCAGCTTTCTTTTACTGACGTCGTCCTGTGCAACACTATTCACGATGTCGCCTTACGGCGGCATATAGAAAGCATTGTTTTTCCATGAGTAATGATGACTTTCAGCCACGCTCGGGTGTAAAATTCGGCGGCGCGCACAGTCCCGGAAAGGTCGACGCAACGATGCGCCGGGACCCGATTGCACGGCTACAATCCGCCAAGGTATTCGACAAATCCGCGCGGCGGGCGAGTTCGGGGCGAACCCGCACCTGGTTGATTATCCTGTTCACGCTTCCTCTTGTATTTGCAGGCATTGTTGAAATGCTCGACGGGAATGCGTTCGGTGCAATGCGTGATTTCGGTCTTTTCGCCCTCTTCTGCTTTGCCGCCACAACAATCCGCAGCGGACTCGCTGCCGAGGCCGAGTACGAGGCCCGCGAATTCGCGTCTGCGCCCGGAATGCCACGGAAAATCATCGGTTCGGCGTTATTGGGCGCTGGCCTGCTGCTGACCTGCTGGACCGGTTGGGGTATCGGGCTTTTACAATCTGTCGGATTCGGCGTAATGGGCGCGGCGGCATCACTGTTCGCCTTTGGTCTCGATCCGATCAAAGGCAAGGGCTACACAACATCAACCGGCGTAACCCCGCAGATGGTGGTCGAGGCCATCGCTGAGGCCGAGGAAAAAATCGATGGAATCGAACGGGCCGGATCAACGCTGAAGGACCGCCCGTTAAGGGATCGTATCAACCGCGTCTCGAAACGCGCCCGCGACATTCTCGCGAGGATTGAGCAAGACCCCTCGGATTTGCGCCGTTCCAAGAAATTTCTCGTGGTCTATCTCGACGGCGCACTGGAAGCGACGCAAAAGTATGCAAAGACTCAGGATGATCTGAGCGGCGATGCAGACGTCTACATCAAATTCCGCTCGCTGCTTGACGATATGGAACGGCAATTCGACCACCAGCATGAAAAGCTGCTGACCAATGACCGCATTGATCTCGATGTCGAGATTGATGTTCTGGCTGACCGCCTGAAGGCGGAAAGCCGCTTGTAATACGACTTTGCGCTGCAACACTATGTGGAGCGCGCAACGGGGAAAACTTCTGAAGGGCGTGCAGGGCGCGCCGGAAAAGGGACGACAATGAACACGAAAACCCTCGATTCCTTGCAGGAAAAAACCGCTATCGCTCTGCGCGAGGCTGATGAAGTCAGCAACATCGTTTTGGCCGCCCCGAAACAGGAACTGATCACGATCGAGATGGCCGATCCCGCGACCGAAGCGGAAATCCGCCGTCGCATGAACGAGGTCGACATCAAGAACACCCAGTCGATCATCAAGTTCGGGTCGCAGGCGCAGGAAAACCTGACGGCGATTTCCGACGAAATGCTCGACGGCGTTCGCAACAAAGACGTCGGACCCGCAGGCAACTCTCTGCGCAAAATGGTCAACACTATTCGCGGGTTTGACGTGACAGAACTTGCGCCCGGCGCGAGTCAGGGCTTTCTGGCCCGCATCTGGGGTTGGATCACGGGCCGGTCGTCAAAGGTTGCAGATTTCGTCACGCAATACGAAGCGGTGCGCGGACAGATCGACAAGGTTCAGGACGAACTGCTGGGCCATGAGACCAAGCTGCTGAAGGACATCAAATTCCTCGACAAGCTATACGATTCCTCACTCGGCTTTTACGACGAACTGGCGCTTTACATCGCTGCCGGCGAGGAAAAGCTCCGCGAGCTGGACAATAACGTGATCCCGGCAAAGGTCGCCGAGGTAGAGCGTGCGCCGCAGGAAGAAGGCGTTATGCAAGCGCAAGAGCTGCGCGACCTGCGTGCCGCCCGCGACGATCTTGAACGCCGCGTTCACGATCTGAAACTGACCCGTCAGGTAACGATGCAGTCGTTGCCGTCGATCCGTCTTGTTCAGGAAAACGACAAAAGCCTCGTCAACAAGATCAACTCGACGCTCGTGAACACCGTGCCGCTGTGGCAAACCCAACTGGCGCAAGCTGTCACGATCCAGCGGTCGCGGGATGCTGCGGGCGCTGTTAAAGGCGCGACGGATCTGACGAACGAGTTACTGACGAAAAACGCCGACAACCTCCAGATGGCGAACCGCGAGGTACGCGAGCAGATGGAGCGCGGCGTTTTCGACATTGAGGCTGTGAAAACGGCGAACTCGCGCCTGATCCAGACCATCGAAGAAAGCCTCGCCATTGCCGACGAAGGCAAAAAGAACCGCGCTCAGGCCGAGGCCGAGCTGATCAAGATGGAAGCCGAGCTGAAAGCGACGCTATCTTCCGCCAAATCCCGAGGCGACGGAACCGGCGACAATGTCGGGACGGCGGCAGGTTAAGGCGCGACTATGCGCTTACTTTCCTATCGTGGAATCATTCTGGCCACGGCGATTGCCGTGTCCGGGTGTTCATCGTCTACGCCAAACGGTGAGAATTTGCTGACGGGGGTGGAAACGCCTCCGGTTGCCAATCTCGAACCGGTTTGGGCAACACCGCCTTTGGGTCAGGTGCAGCGCCCCGCCCCGCGCAGGCAGCCACCGCAGCCCCGCGCATCGACATTCGCGACCGCTCCGGAACTGCGCGAACCGTTTTACTCGAACGAACAGCTGCGCCGGAACTTTATGTCGATTGCGATGCGGGCGGAAGCGGCAGACGACGTTGACTTCTCCGGCAACATTTCAGTCGCCAAATGGTTGACGCCGTTGCGCTACCGGCTAGTTGGAGCAAACGCCGCAGATGCCCGACGTGTCGAGATGCTGGTCCAACGCCTGCGGAAACTAACCGGCATCGACATCGCTCCGGCCTACGCGCGCGCGCCGAATATCCGACTCAGTTTCGTGCCGTTCCGCACGCGCAACAACGCCGTTTACCGGCTGGCGAGCGAGGGGTCACTTGGCCCGGCTGTTGGCGGCATGGTGACACGATGGCGGGATACCGAACGCGAAAAGTGCCTCGGACTCATCTCGGTTGACCCGCGCAGCGGTGCGATCACAAAGGCCGATATCCTGATCAAAGACGAACTTCCTCCGCGCATCCGTAACGCATGTATTGTCGAGGAACTCGTCCAAAGCCTCGGCCTGATGAATGACGACCCGATGGCGCGGCCTTCGATCTTCAACGACAGTCAGGAATACCTCGACCTGACCAGTCACGACGAATACCTGCTGCGCATCCTCTACGACCCCCGCGTTCGCCCCGGAATGACGCTGCGTCAGATGAACCCGCTGATTCAACAGATTATCGACGAGGTTCGTCCTGCACCCCGTCCGGGACCGGCTTGGGGGCGGGCGTGATACCGGCGCGCGCGGCTGGCTTGGCTTCTCTGCTTGCGCTTGCAGGCGGGCAAAGCCTGCCCTCCGACGCCGCGCCTCTGTCCAGCGTTGAACTGAGCAACACCTACGCCTCGATCGAACGTGCCTATCGCGAACGCGGAAAGTTCCGCAGCGAGTATGATCCGACGGACGCGCCTGTTTCTGTGGACATTCTTGTCAAAAACTTCGCCCGTGTCGCACTGCAAAGCGAAACCCATCAGGTAGACGGAAGGGTACTCGCTAACGGACAGCCCAAGCCGCTGGTTCGTTGGGACATGCCGCTCAATCTCTGGACTCTCGGCGTTGACGAATTCGACAAGGCACATCTGGAGCACCTATCCGATCGCATCACACGGCTAACCGGTTTATCCGTGAATTTCACCCGCGATGTTCAACGTGCGAATATCTACATCATGGTCGCCGACGCCGAAGGTCGCCGCGAATTGGCCGAGTTGATTGCAACCCTCGGATACGCAAATGACGCGCCGCTGGCAAAGGTTTGGCCGGAGCAGGTAAAGTTTCCCTGTGTTGCACGCGTGGCCATTGATCCGGTTGATCATACGATGCGCTGGGCGATTATTTTGGTAAAAGATGAACTAAATGGGGCGTTTAGGCGGTCCTGTTTTAGCGAAGAGCTGATTCAGTCCCTCGGATTGTTCAATGACGGCGCGAATATTCGTCCCTCGATTTTCAATGACGACGCAGAGTTCATTGAACTGACGCGCCACGATGAATACTTATTGCACATACTGTACGACCAGCGCCTCCGGCCCGGTATGACACCGGAAGAGGCGCAGCCGGTCGTACGAGAAATTGCGACCAAGCTGTTGGCAGATGCCAAGACTTTTTAAGAGAGGGATACAGCGATGAGCCTTTGGGATCGTTTAACCGGCGAATTTATCGACGTTATCGAGTGGACCACAGATGACGCCGATACGATGGTCTATCGCTTCGAGCGTCATGGCAACGAGATCAAATACGGTGCGAAACTGACCGTGCGTGAGGGGCAGGCCGCCGTCTTTATCAATGAAGGCCAGCTTGCCGACGTCTTCCCGCCGGGCATGTACATGCTCGAGACCAATAACATGCCGATGATGACGACGCTCAACAGTTGGAGCCATGGCTTCAACAGCCCGTTCAAGGCCGAAATTTACTTTGTCTCGACCAAGCGCTTCGTCGATATGAAATGGGGTACGAAAAACCCTGTTATGATCCGTGACCCCGAATTCGGCCCAACGCGCCTGCGCGCGTTCGGCACATACGGAATTCGCGTTTCCGATCCGGCAATGTTCATGCGCGAAATTGTCGGAACAGACAGCCAGTTTGACTCCGATGAAATCGAAGGCCAGATGCGGAATATCATCGTATCGCGCTTTTCGACAGCTGCCGCCAGCTCGGGCATTCCGGTCCTTGATCTTGCCGCCAACTATGATCAGCTCGGTGAATTCGTCGAGAATAAAATTGCGCCTGAGATGGCCGAATACGGTCTCGAACTGACAAAGCTGCTGGTCGAGAACGTCTCGCTGCCGCCTGAAGTAGAAAAAGCCATGGACAAGCGCACCCAGATGGGTGTCCTCGGCGACCTGAACAAGTACACCCAGTTCCAAGCCGCCGAGTCGATGCGCGCGGCAGCCGAAAACGGCGGCGACGGCGGCGGACTTGCCGGTGCAGGAATGGGCGCCGGGATCGGTATGGCCCTCGGCAATGCCATGGGCAATGCGATGGGCGGCGTCGGTCATGCTTCGGCGGGCGGCGGCGCGGTTCCACCTCCTTTGCCAACCGCGAAATGGCACGTAGCCCTTGGCGGTGCGGCAACGGGTCCGCATAATGATTCCACCGTTCAGGCGATGGCGAGTGACGGCAGGATGGACCGCTCGACGCTGGTCTGGTGTGACGGCATGACCGGATGGACGAAGGCGGGTGAGATCGATGACTTGCGCGCCCTCTTCCCATCGACACCGCCGCCACTGCCGACCTGAAGTTAAATCGCCGCCTCCGTATTTTTGCGGGGGCGGCGGATAAGACACCATGACCTCGTCCCCTTCCCGAACCGATCATTTTCCCTGTGCACAATGCGGCGCAGACCTTCGGTATGAGCCGGATAAGGAAGTTCTGGTCTGCGAATACTGCAGCCATGAAAATCACATCGACATTGACGACGCTCCGATTCAGGAACTGGATTTCCGCAGCGCCATCGCAAACCAGTTAAGCGACGCACAGACCGAAACAACAACGGTTGCGAAATGTTCGTCCTGCGGTGCTGCGGTCGAATTCGATCCGAACCTGCACGCTGATGATTGCCCGTTTTGTGCGGGGCCCCTGATAACGGATGTACCAGCACACAGGCATTTGCGCCCGAAAGGTTTATTGCCTTTCACGATTACCGAGGACGAGGCGAAAGACTCGCTCAAACACTGGCTGGGCAGCCGATGGTTCGCGCCCGGTGAGCTGAAAAAATATGCGCGTGCCGACCGGAAAATGAACGGACTTTATACGCCCTATTGGACGTTCGACGCCGACACCCAAAGCACCTATCACGGCCAGCGGGGTGACGTGTACTACGTCGAACGGATGGTTACGGTGATGACCGATAAGGGCCCACGCCGACAGCGTCAGCGTATCCCGAAAATCAGGTGGACGCGGGTATCGGGCCGGGTCCGTCGTTGGTTTGACGATGTGCTGGTGCTGGGGTCTAAGGCCCTGCCGAAACACTTTACAGACGATCTCGCGCCGTGGGACTTACATGCGCTTCTTCCCTATCAGTCGGAATACCTCGCCGGATTTCGGGCCGAGGCGTATACGATTGATCTGCGCGAAGGTTTCTCCGAGGCGCGCGCCAATATGGACCTGACAATCCGGCGCGATGTCCGGTTTGATATCGGCGGCGATCAGCAGCAGGTAGACGCACTCGACACGAAGTTCGGCGAAGTCACCTTCAAGCATGTTTTGCTGCCCATCTGGATTGCCGCGTACCGGTATCGCAGCAAGACATACCGGTTTGTCGTGAACGGACGCACCGGAAAGGTCCGGGGCGAACGTCCTTATTCCCGTTGGAAGATCTTTGCTGCCGTGCTTCTCGGGGCGCTGGCAATGGCCGTCTTTTTCTCGGTCCTCTATGGGTCCGGTGCGCTGGATCAGATGATGTATGACGGCGGCTTCATTCCGCAGAACCTGCCGCGCGGCGTACCGCCGGTGTTTTTCCCGGACAGTTTCCGCTAGCGCATATTTCGGGTGGCAACCTGCCGGCGGCTCCGTCACAGTCCGCCCATGACATCACCCAGCCTTTCAGCCACCGCATGGCTCATGCTTCTCGCACTCGGCGCAGTATGGGGCGGCTCGTTCTTTTTCGTCGAGGTCGCCCTGCGCGAAGTCGGCCCCTTCACCATTGTTCTCCATCGGGTCTTTTGGGCCGTGCCTGCCTTGGCTGCGGTGCTGTGGTGGAAAGGGCTGCGCCCGCCTGCTAGCCTGAGGATGTGGGCCGCGTATGGAGTCATGGGCCTGCTCAACAACGCGATTCCGTTTTCGCTGATCGTCTGGGGACAAACGCAAATCGAAGGCGGTCTTGCGTCGATCCTGAATGCGACCACGGCTGTCGTCGGAGCGGTGGTCGCCGGAGCGTTGCTGGCCGATGAGCGATTGACGCGGCGTAAGATTGGCGGCGCGGCGCTGGGTTTGGCGGGAGTGGCGATCATTATGGGGCCGTCCGCGTTGTCAGGGCTGGACCTGCGCAACCTCGCACAGCTCGCGATTTTGGGCGCGGCTTTTTCCTATTCCTTCGCCTCGGTCTGGGGCAAGGTCGCGCTGAAGGGCAATGCGCCGGAGGTGAATGCGTTCGGCATGGTGAGCGCCAGTGTTTTCATCATGGCCCCGCTGGCCTTTATCTTTGAGGGCACGCCGGACCTCAGCCTATCCACCGG
>CALGNW010000340.1 GCA_937958345.1 uncultured Neomegalonema sp.
GCAAGAACAAAGCCCCCTCGCCCCAGCGCCCCCTCGCGTCTCGCAACAGGCGCAGGGAAGCCTGACGCTGCGCGGTGTGTTCCCCTCGCCCAGTGGAGGGCGGGCGCTCGTCGCCATGCCTGACGGGCGCGTTGTCAGTGTCACAGTCGGCGGATTGATCGGCGGCTGGCGGGTTTTGGAAATCAGGCAGGGCGCAATACGCCTCGGCAGAGGTCAACGCGCCATTCTGCTAACGATGCCGCGCTAGTCAGCCTTTGGTTAAAGCAGAACCAGCGCCGCCAAACCGAGAAACGCGAAAAACCCGACCACATCTGTCACTGTGGTCACAAAAACAGCTGATGCAAGCGCCGGGTCCGCCCCGACCTTTTCCAGCCCGATCGGAACAAGAATTCCGGCGAGGGCCGCGACGAACATATTAATTATCATTGCGACGCCCAACACCACACCCAAGCTGGGATCGCTGTACCACCACCAGGTAGCGCCGCCCATCACAACCGCGAAAACCGCTCCGTTAAGCAGACCAACCAGTCCTTCGCGCGTTATGATCCGGAGAGCGTTTGTTGTCGTCAGGTCCTTCGTGGCCAAAGCGCGAACCGCGACAGTCAGCGTCTGCGTGCCCGCATTTCCGCCCATCGACGCAACAATCGTCATCAGCACGGCGAGTGCCACGATCTGCTCGATCACGACATCAAATTGCGCGATAATGAGGGATGCAATGATCGCCGTCGCCAAATTAACCGCGAGCCACGGCAGGCGTTGTTTGGTAATTTCCAGCACGGTATCCGACAAATCCTCGTCACCGACGCCGCCGAGGCGCATCAGGTCTTCTTCGGTTTCCTCGTCAAGAACCTGCATCGCGTCGTCAATGGTAATGACACCGGCGAGCCGCCCCGTTTCATCAATGACCGGCGCAGAAACCAGATGGTACTGGTTGAACGCGTAGGCGACGTCTTCCTGTGGCTGATTGGCGGAAAAGCTGCGGAAATCTTTGCTCATCAACCCGTCAAGGGTTGCCGGCCTTTTAGCCCCCATTATACGTGCAAGTCCGATTGTCCCGATGGGACGGTGACTCGGATCAACGACAATGATCTCGTAAAAGTCGTCGGGCAGGTCATCACGCGCGCGCATCATATCGATTGTCTGGCCGACGGTCCAAAAGGCCGGTGCCGCAACAAGATCGCGCTGCATCATGCGACCCGCGGAGTAGTCGGGATAATCCAGCGAACGCTCGATAGCGACGCGGTCAGCTATCGGCAGAGCATCGAGAACTTCCTGCTTGCGCTCCTCGCCCATATCTTCAAGCAGGTAGACAGCATCATCGGTGTCGAGGTCGCCGACGACCTCTGCAAGAAAACTGTCTTCCAGCGCATCGACGACGTCGTCGCGCACGGCCTCTTCGAGCTCGGCGAGTATGTCAGGAGGCAGATCGTCGCCCGCCAGCTCGACAAAAGACCTGCGGCCTTCGGCAGGAAGCTGCTCAAGCAAATCGGCAATATCGGCTGGGTGCTCGCCATCAATCGCACCGAGTAAACCAATGCGATCCTGAGCCGCCAACGCCGAGATTACCGCCTGAGCGGTATCTTTCGTCAGCGACAGCGCCGACTCGTCTACGATTGAAGGATCAAACTCAGGTTCGGTGTTCGCCATGGGATTGGATGTATCCCGCACGACCCGTCTCGGCAACCGTGAGCTTAACTCTGCGCTCCATTAAAGCGCCGCAGTGCAGAGCGGATTTCTTCTGCAAGGTCACCGCGCTCTTCGGGGGTCAGAAAACCGCCGATTGCAACAGCACAATCCCGGTGACGCAGAATAAGCTGATTTTCGAGGTCACGGGTATCGCGGGTCAGAACGCGGGTCCAGTAGGGCTGGAATTCCCACCGCAGCGGCCTTCGTCTCGGGTGAGTTGCCTCGACGACCAGCGTTTCGCCGTCAAAGTGAAGGCGTTCGGTGTAGCGGCCATCGCGGTTATTAACAGCGAAAGCCCAAACAACTAAGCCGAACACAGCAAGGATGAAAGGAATGACGACCAGCAACACCGTCGCCAGTCCGGTTGAGCCGTCACTTGAGCCGGGCGCAGCAGCCGTCATCAAAAAGAAGACGCTGAAACATCCGGCGAGAAGCAAAAGAAAGGTGCGCAACCCGCGTTTAGAGAGGGATCGGTTGGGCCAAAGCTCAACCTCCCAACTCACGGATGACGCACCCTCGCTCATTTACCGTCGGTAGGGTTCAAATCGACCTGCTCGCCCGCAAGCGTGTAGTCGTGGTATTTGATCGCCTCGTCGCTGATAACCGGCAACGTCTCGAACGTGTGAGCCGGTGGCGGGGATGTCAGCGTCCATTCCAGCGTATCCGCACCGTGGCCCCAGTAGTTGGCCTCAACGCGCTTACCGCGCAGGATCGTGTAGAACACAATTCCGATGAAGAATGCGAACGAAGCACCCGAGATAAACGCGCCGATCGACGAGATGAAGTTCCAGCCTGCGAAGGCTTCGGAATAATCCATGTAACGGCGCGGCATTCCCTGCATTCCGAGGAAGTGCTGGGGGAAGAACGTGATATTGACGCCGATAAACATCGACCAGAAGTGGATCTTACCCATCAGTTCGGGGTACTGGCGGCCCGACATTTTACCGAGCCAGTAGTACATACCGGCGAAAAGCCCCATCGCCGCACCAATCGACATCACATAGTGGAAGTGGGCCACAACGTAATACGTGTCGTGCAATGCGCGATCTACTCCAGCCTGCGACAGAACGATACCGGTCACACCGCCAAGGGTGAACAGAAAGATAAAGCCAATCGCGAACAGCATCGGCGTGTCAAAGCGTATCGAGCCGCCCCACATCGTCGCAATCCACGAGAAGATTTTGATGCCCGTCGGAACGGCGATCACCATGGTTGCGAGCATGAAGTATGCTTGCGTATCGACCTTGATACCCGACGTGTACATGTGGTGCGCCCACACGACAAAGCCGAGGATGCCGATCCCGATCATCGCCCAAACCATCCCGAGGTAGCCGAAAATCGGCTTGTTCGAAAAGGTCGAGATCACGTGGCTGACGATACCGAAGGCGGGAACGATGATGATGTAAACTTCAGGGTGACCGAAGAACCAGAGCAGGTGCTGGTAGAGAACGGGGTCACCGCCACCAGCCGGATCGAAGAAGGCCGTGGAGAAGTTACGATCCATCAGGAGCATGGTGATCGCGCCTGCTAGTACAGGAAGCGCAAGAAGGATCAGCAGTGCCGTGACGAAAATCGACCAAGGGAACAGCGGCACTTTAAACAGGGTCATGCCCGGCGCGCGCATGTTCAGGAAGGTCGTGATGATGTTGATTGCACCAAGGATCGACGAAGCGCCCGACAGGTGAACCGCAAAGATGGCCAAGTCGGTTGCCATCCCCGGCGAGCCGGTGGTCGATAGCGGTGCATACAGCACCCAACCGACGCCTGAACCGCCATCAACAAAGGCCGAAATGCACGCCAGCGTGCCGCCAGCCGTGAACAGCCAGTAGCTGAGGTTGTTCAACCGTGGGAACGCCATGTCCGGCGCGCCGATCATCAGCGGCATGAAATAGTTACCGAAGCCGCCGAAAAGACCGGGGATTAGCACGAAGAACATCATCAGGATGCCGTGCGCGGTAATCGCGACGTTCCACATCTGGCCGTCGGGCGCACCCGCATCATCGACCATGAACTGGACGCCCGGATACATAAGCTCGGCGCGCATCAGCATCGAGAAAATGATCGCAACCAAACCGAAGAAACCGGCAGTCCAGAGGTAGAGAACACCGATATCTTTGTGGTTCGTTGAGCAGAACCAGCGGGTAAAGAACCCGGGGTTGTCGTGATCACCTTGTCCGTGATCGTGTCCGACGCTGACTTCAGCCATAAAAACAGCTCCTTGAGGGACTTTCAGCTAAGCAGGAGGAGCCACGCCGAGTCGCCTGTTGTGTTATTTGAAAGTGGGATAGCCCATGGGCTCTGCGTTGACAATCCGGTGAAGTTGCATTCCGGCGAGGCGAAGCGTCGCGGTATTCTCTAAGTTTTCGGCCACTCTCGCGCAGTTTGAACGTCTTCCTGGCCCTATTCGGCGCAAATACGTGCAATCTGCTGCATTTAACGGTGCGGTTTACCCGCGTTTGAAGGGCGTGTGCGCTCCCAATATGGCGATTTCATCATCGACCGCCTGCCTTTCATGATCCAGATAGTTTGAAATTGCTTGGCGGAAATCGGGATTCACGATCCAGTGTGCAGACCATGTTTCGGTCGGTTCGTACCCCCGCGCGAGCTTGTGTTCACCCTGAGCGCCCGCTTCGACACCGCTCATGTTATTTTCAATCGCGTATTCAATGGCTTGATAATAGCAAACCTCGAAATGCAAACAGGGGTGGTCTTCGATACAGCCCCAATAGCGCCCGTAAAGCGTATCCCGGCCAATCACGTTAAGCGCGCCCGCAACCCATTCGCCGTCGCGGCGCGCAAAAACCAGCAGCAGGTCATCACGCAGGGTCTGTTGCGCAATCTCGAAAAAACTGCGTGTAAGGTAGGGTGTTCCCCATTTCCGCGCCCCCGTATCCTGATAGAACACCCAGAACGCATCCCAGTGCTCGGGTTTTATCTCGTCCCCAGACAGGCAGACAATTTCAACATTCTGAATGGCCGTCGCACGTTCCTTACGGATTGCCTTGCGTTTGCGGGACGCGAGGCTTTCTAGAAAGGCGTCGAAATTGGCGTATTCGTAATTTCGCCAATGGAACTGTTGGTTCTTCCGTGTCAGGAAACCGGCCTCTGCCAGATATTCCTGTTCGGCTCGTGTGCAGAAATTGATGTGCAGCGAGGATAGACCGTTTTTCTGAGCGATCTGGGTCGCGCCGGATACGAGCGCCCCTTTTGCCAGAACCGGATCCGCGTCGGGACTGACAAGCAACCGGGGGCCGGTAACAGGCGTGAACGGCGTTGCCGATACGAGCTTGGGATAATATTCGCCCCCTGCCCTTTCAAAAGCCTGTGCCCAACCGTGGTCGAACACGTATTCGCCCTGGGAATGGCCCTTTACGTACAAAGGCATCACCCCGAGCAGAGTGCCGGCTTCGTCCTCTGCCACCAGATGCTTCGGGTCCCAGCCTTCACGCCAATGGGCCGAGCCGCTTTCTTCGAATGCACTTAACCAACGATGGGTGATGAAGGGATTCACTCCCCTTCCGCCCTGAGAAGCCTCCGGTGCGGCGCACTGGTCCCACAGGCCGCTGTCGATCGCATGAACACCATCGAGCAGGCGCACCGAAATTGACGTTTCGCCGTCCATAAAAATCTCCTCCACCCGCTACATGAGCTCAGGTCATGCATGGTCAAGAGCGCGCCGATGTGCGTAACACTTCAACGATGAATAACGAAAAAAACAGTGGTGACGATCTAACCGAAGGTTCAATCGTCACACACCTTATCCGCCTCGCGATCCCGGCGTCGATGGGAATGATTTTCAACACGCTTTATAATCTGACAGATCTTTGGTTCGCGGGAATGCTTTCAAGCGCCGCACTGGCGGGGATGTCTATTGCAGGTAGTGTTTTCTTTCTGCTGATCGGAATTGGAGCCGGTATTCAGTCGGGAACCGCCGCCATGGTAGCGTCCGACGTGGGCCGCAAAGAAATGACCCATGTTCACTCCTGGGTCGGCAACGCCGTCGGAATTGCTGTTCTGGTATCGATTGCCGCGATCATTTTCGGCTGGTTTGCAGGTGACCGGCTTATCCGGTTTCTGGGTGCGGAAGCGGACAGCGCCCCTCTCGCTCAAGAGTATTTGCAGGTCACGCTCCTCGGAACAGTCTTCTTTTTATTAGCCTCGGTCGCGGCGGGCGCATTGATGGCGCTGGGGGATACAAAGTCGAACCGGAATGCGCTGGGTGCAGGGTTCGTCGTGAATTTTGCGCTTAACCCTCTGCTGATCTTTGTGTTGGACCTCGGTGTGGCGGGCCTCGCCTTGGCGACGGTGATCATCAAAGCGGCAACCGCCGCCTATCTGTTTTGGGTCTTGGCCAGCCGCCTGAAACGGCGTCTGCTGCCGGCGTTTGATTTCGCCCGCTGGGGTCAACTGCTGGCGCAGATTATTCCGGCGAGTTTCAGCATGATGACCATTATTCTGGGCAGTTTCATCACCATCTATTTTATCGGGCGGTTCGGCGACGATCAGGTGGCAGGCTACAGCGTCGGCTTGCGTCTCGAGCAGGTTCTTTTATTGCCCGCCTTGGGAATGAACGCTGCCGTTATGGCGATTGCAGGGCAGAATTTCGGAGCCGGAAATTATCAGCGCGTGCTGGAGACATACAGACAATCACTGATCATCGCAGGCGTGATGGCGGTCGTATTCTTTCCGGTGATGGTATTCGCTTCGCCCGCAATGGTGCGGTTTTTCTCGGATGATCCGGCGATTGTTGCAACGGGCAGCACATACCTGCGGATCGATGCGATTGCGTATTTTGCCTACGCCGTTCTGTTCCTGTCGGTGGCGGTTTTGCAGGCGCGAAAGCAACCGGTCTTTCCGATGTTTCTCGGCATTGCGCGGCAGTTGGTGTTTCCGGCGTGCATCAATTATGCGCTGATCATCTGGTTCGACATGCCCATGATTTCGATTTTCATTACCATCGTTGGCGTGGTGATAATCGCCGCCGCCGTGTCGCACTGGTGGACGATGCGCGCGCTCAGGCGTGATATCCCTCAAACGTAATCTGGTCGCAATGGGCGAGCGCCCGTTGTGCCTGTTCCGGTGACCGGATCGTCCAGCAGAACGCCGGTAAACCCGTGGCCCGCAAACCGGCAACGGCTGCCGAAGGAAAGCTATCGGCACCGTAGGACACAAAGTCAGCGTCGAATTCATCGAACCAGCGCAGCGCAGCAAGGTCAGCGCGGTGCGCCGCATCGACCGCCGCATCATGCGGGTGCTCGAAATCGTATGACACCATACCGCGCGCCACTTCGGGCAGGAACGCCTTCACATGCTGGCACGAGAACGGATTAAACGACATGATCGCGCAGGTCTTAACGCATCCAACCGCCTGCACGACTTCGCAAACGCGCCGCTCTAACGCGCCGTCGGTTTGGGAAAATCCGCTGCTTTGATCTTTGACCTCGATAAGGACTGAGGCGCGCCCGCCAATCTCATGCAGCACGGTTTCAAGCGTCGGGATGGTGTCGTCGGTCGTGCCCAAACGGACCGAGGTGAGGGCGTCGGTTGTGCGGGAGTCTGTTCGGCCACGCTCGGCGGTCAGGCGGTCGAGCGTGTAATCGTGAAAGACCATCGCTTCGCCGTCCGAGGAAAGCTGGACATCAAGCTCGATCCCATAGCCCGCCTCGACCGCAGCCTTGAAAGCCGTCAGCGAGTTTTCGGGCCTGAGCGCGTCATGCAAACCGCGATGCGCAAACGGCCTGGCCCAAAATTTTTCGGAGAGGCGGGTCATTCGGTCACTTCGAACATGCCCTCAACTTCAACCGAAACGCCGCGCGGCAGTGACGCAACCCCCACCGCAGCACGCGCATGGGCGCCAGCGTCGCCGAAAACT